>CACEDG010000009.1 GCA_902558225.1 uncultured Pelagibacteraceae bacterium
AAAAGTCGTAAAAATTATAGATCAAACAAAACTACCACACCAATTTATTATTAAAGATCTTAAAACTGTCAATGATGCAACAAATGCAATTAAAACAATGGAAGTTAGAGGTGCGCCACTTATAGGAGCTACCGCAGCTTATGGATTAGTTTTAGCCATTATTGAAAATAATGATCAATCTTTTTTAAAAAAATCTGCAGAAAATTTAATTAGCTCAAGACCAACAGCTATTAATTTAAAATGGGCTGTAGATAGAATGATAAATAAACTATCAGGTGTAAATAGTGATAAAATTTTAGAAATTGTTATAGATGAAGCTAAATCAATTTGTGAAGAGGATATCAAATTTTGTAAAAATATTGGAATTAATGGTCTTAAAATAATTGAAGAAATTTATAATAAAAAAAAGGATACAGTAAATATTTTAACTCACTGCAATGCAGGTTGGCTTGCAACAATAAATTGGGGAACTGCTACTTCTCCAATATATCATGCTCATAAAAAAGGTATTCCTGTACATATATGGGCTGATGAAACTAGACCAAGAAACCAAGGAGCTAATTTAACATCATTTGAATTAAACGAGGAGGGAATTAAAAATACAATCATTGCTGATAACACGGGTGGTATTTTGATGCAACGAGGTGAAGTTGATATGTGCATAGTTGGAACGGATAGAACTTTAGCAAATGGTGACGTATGTAATAAGGTTGGTACTTATCTTAAGGCATTAGCGGCACATGATAATAAAGTTCCTTTTTATGTAGCACTGCCAAGTTCTACAATTGACTGGAATATAAAAGATCACAAAGACATTCCTATAGAAGAAAGAAATTCAGAAGAGTTATCACATATGGAAGGTATTGATGTAAATGGAGACATTAAAAAAATACAAATTTATCCAAAAAAAAGTAAAGCAATGAATTTAGCGTTTGATATTACACCAGCAAAATATGTTACTGGACTGATTACTGAAAAAGGTATTTGTGATGCATCAACAGAGGGATTAAAGAAGTTATTCAAATGAAAAATTTAGATCAGAGAAATCAAATTATCGAATATTCTATAAAATTAAATTCTACAAATCTTTCACCGCTTAGGTCAGGCAACATCTCTTTGAGAGGAAAAGAAGATGATAAAGAAGGATATTTAATTACTCCATCAGGAAAAAAATATGAAACTTTAAAAGCAGAAGATATAGTCTTTATGGGCTTAAATGAAGAGCTGAGAGATACTTCAAATCAAAATCCATCTTCCGAATGGAGGTTTCATCGTGATATTTATTTAAATAAAAAAGAGGCACAGGCGATTGTTCACGCCCATTCTCCACACGCAACAGCTGTATCTTCTCATGGCAAAACAATACCGCCATTTCATTATATGATTGCACTAGCTGGAGGTGAAGACATTAAATGTGCTGATTACGCTACTTTTGGAACAGAGGAGCTTTCTAATAACGTAATTAAAGCATTAGAAAAAAGAAGTGCTTGTTTGATGTCTAATCACGGTCAGGTTGCTTTTGGAAAAAATTTAGAAGATGCATTTGAACTTGCACAAGAGGTAGAAAATATTTGTCATCAATACACTATTGCACTAAAGTTGGGAAAACCCAAGATTCTTTCATTTGAGGAAATGAAAAAAGTTTTGGAAAAAGCAAAAAATTATAAAAAAGAGTAAAATGATTAAAGTTGGGGAGCATATTACTTTAGACATAATTGGTACTACAAAAGAGTACGAACCATCAATATATGAAAAAGTTATTAAAGATATAGCTGAAGCAGCTAATGTAACAATTCTTAATATTTCTAAATATAAATTTGAACCACAGGGTTTTACAATTCTAGCTTTATTGGCTGAAAGCCATATTAGTTTTCATACATTTCCCGAAAAAGGAATAATAAGCTTTGATTTTTTTACTTGTGGTAAAATAAGCCCTTCTGTTGCAATTGATATAATTAAAAAAGAATTCAAACATAAAAGAATTGTAAAAAAAGAATTTAATAGAGATACGAAAGCTTTATATCACGACATTTATAGCTCACCAGGGTTACAAAAATCTTATGTTGTGAATGATGTTTTAGAGGATTTTAAATCGAAAGTGGGTCAACACATTGAAATTTTAGATTTAGAACAATTCGGTAAATCATTATTTATTGATGGAGAAATACAAGTCGCTGCCTCTGACGAACATTTATATAGTTCAACTTTTGTAGGGGCAGGATTAAATTTAAATAAAAAAAATGAAAGAGCAGCAATAATTGGCGGTGGTGATGGTGGCGTAGCTAGAGAATGTATCTCAAAAAAATTTAATTTTATAGATTGGTTTGAACTTGATCCAGAAGTTGTTGAAATTTGTAATAAACACTTAGGTGATATAGGAAAAAAGGCTACAGAAAAAAATTCTGTTAAATGTGTATGGGGGGATGCGTTTGAAAGTATTAAATCAGTCACTGATGACACTTATGATCATATATTTGTGGACTTAAATGATGACCAATTCTGTATTGATCTTGCTGCAAAAAATATGGACTCTTTAGTAAGAATATTGAAACCAAAAGGCGTGATAACGGCTCAGGTTGGAAGTCAAGATAAAAAACCTCTTCAAGTTGAAAATTGGATGAATGTGTTTCATCATCATTTTGGAAATACTAAATTATCTCGTGTATACATACCAAGTTTTGATTGTTCTTGGAATTTTTCCTCTTCAATAAATCACTAATTTTTTCTTTTTAAATTCTTTAATTTATGAAATACTTATTCGTTAAATTAAAGGAGAGAATAATGAATATATTTAAAAAAACTATTTTTTCAGTTTTATTTTCTTTATTGGTAATGGGTAATGTTCAAGCCGATAAGATTAAAATTGGAACTGAAGGAGCTTATCCTCCGTGGAATTCAAAAGATGCCTCAGGTAAGTTAATCGGATTTGAAGTTGAACTAGCCTACACGCTTTGCAGATACATAGGTCAACAATGTACAATAGTTGAGCAAGATTGGGATGGAATGATACCGGCTCTAATCATGAGAAAGTTTGATGCAATAATGGCAGGTATGTCAATCACTGCTGAAAGACAAAAGGCAATAAGTTTTTCACAAGGATATGCAGATGAAGTTGCTTCATTAGCAGTAATGAAAGGTTCAAGTTTAGAAGGCTTAGATACACCAGCAGGTATTAATTTAACAAAACCTGATGCTGCTGCGAAAAAAGCATTAAAAACATTAACTTCTGCTTTAGCAGGTAAAACAGTTTGTGTACAAACTGCTACAATTCACCAAAACTTCTTAGACTCTGGTGATGTTGGAAAAGTAAATGTAAGAACTTATAAAACTCAAGATGAAGTTAACCTAGATTTAGCATCAGGAAGATGTGATGCTGCATTAGCTGCTGCAGTGGCATTTAGTGATTATGCAGAAAAATCTGGAAAGCCAGTAGTATTAACTGGACCTACTTTTTCAGGTGGTGCATTTGGTAATGGTGTTGGCGTAGGTATAAGAAAAGATGATACTGAACTTCTAAAAAAGTTTAACGCTGCAATCAATAAAGCGAGAAAGAACGGAGATATTAGTAGAATAGCTACTAAATGGTTCGGTTTCGACGCTTCAATGTAATCAAATTTTAGATCTGGCGACTATAAACAATGGTCGCCAATCTTTATGGAACTTCTAGCATTTGGAGATACTGGTTGGGGTGATGAGCTTTTTTATGCAACTCTAATGACAATTGCTGTAGCTATTACAGCAATGCTTATTGGTTTTTTCTTCGCATTAATATTCACTCCCCTTAAATTATCAAAAAATAAATTTTTAAATTTAATAGCAAATACTTACACCACAATCATTCGAGGAGTTCCAGAATTACTAGTCATCTACTTATTTTTTTTCGGAGGTAGTGCAGCAGTAATGTTTGTTGCATCTATTTTTGGATATGGTGAGTATATTGAAATAAATGCTTTTATAACTGGTGCATTCTCAATTGGAATAATATCGGGAGCATATTCAACTGAAGTTTTTAGAGGAGCGATACAATCAATTGATAAAGGCCAATTTGAAGCGGCAAATGTTTTGGGATTAAGTAAATTTGGTAAGTTTTTCAAAATTATACTTCCGCAAACTTTAAGATTAGCTTTACCCAACTTAAGTAATGTTTGGCAAATAACTTTAAAAGATACCTCTTTAATTATGGTGACTGGATTAGTTGAAATTATGAGACAGTCTTATGTTGCTGCAGGATCTACCAGAGATCCGTTGTTTTTCTATTCTTGTGCAGCTGTTTTATATTTGTTTTTGACGTTTTTAAGTATGAAATTAATTAATAGATTAGAACTGAAATATAGTAAGGGGTATTGATGGATATAGAGTTAATGGTCAATAGTTTTCCTAAATTACTTAGCGCCTCATTAATAACTTTAAAACTTCTTTCCGCTTCTTTAATCGTAGGTTTATTTATTGGACTATTATTTGCAATTTTAAGATTAAACAAAAATATTTTTATGAATAAATTTGCCTATGGTTATTCATATTTGTTTAGAGGAACACCATTGTTAGTTCAAATATTCATTATTTATTATGGTTTAGGCAATATTGAGTATTTAAGAACAACAGTTTTATGGGTAATTTTAAAAGAACCTTATTGGTGTGCAATAATTGCTTTTTCATTGAATACTGGTGCCTATACGTCTGAAATATTAAGATCTGCTTTTCAAACAATCAAGCCTGGTATTATAGAAGCTGGCAAGAGCCTAGGTATACCAAGTAAAATAATCTTCTATAAAATTCAAATTCCAATAGCGATTAGACAATCTTTACCTGCCTATGGAAATGAAATAATTTTAATGCTTAAAGGGACTTCATTGGCAAGCACGGTGACATTAATGGATCTTACTGGAGTTGCTAAGTATATTATCTCCACAACTTTTAAACCTATAGAGGTATTTATTGTAGCTGGTGGAATATATTTATTTATGACTTTTGTTGTTCACAATGTGATTAAATTTTTGGAGAAGAAATATAGTTATTAATAACTAGTGTATTCTTTGATTTCACGGATTAATGAGCCAGTGTGACTATTAATTTCTAATTTTATTTTGGCGCGGTCATCATTGAAAAAGTGCACATCTCTTGAAAGTTTGATGAATTTTTCATCAAATTTTTTATCTTTTTCACATTGTCTTTTTTCATCTTCAATTACCCACAGTTTTGCATTTATTTCCTTTAGGGATTGAAACAATTTTTCAAGTTTTTCATCCTTTTTAACACTTTTATCAAGTTGATTTTTTAAGATCAAATGCTCTTTGTTAATAAATTCTAATTTATTTGGGTCTTTAATTTTTTCTTTTTTAATTTCTAAAATTGATATTTTATCTAAAAGTTCACCAACTGAAACTTCGACTATAATTTTATTCATAAAATTAAATACTATGTTATCTTGTTAAAATATGTCTAATATATTAATTATTAAACATGGCTCACTAGGAGATATAGCCCAAGCGAGTGGTGCAATTCAAGATATTTTTGAAAATCATAAGCAATATAAGATTTTCCTGTTAACCACAAAACCCTATTATGAATTATTTAAAAAAAATCCTTATATCCATCATGTTATTTTAGATAAAAGATTACCAAGATATAACTTAATTTATTTATATTTTTTAATGAAAGAAATAAAAAAATATAAATTTTTAAAAGTTTTTGACCTTCAAAATTCATCAAGAACGAATTTTTATAAAAAGATTCTTTTTCCTAATGCAAATTTTAATATATGGTCTTCTTCAATTACTATTTTGCCATCTGATAAAGATAAAACTGAATTTGATAAAGACTCTGTTTTGGATAGGTTTAATTTTCAACTAACAAAATCTGGATTGAACACTAAAAATACTTTGAAACCAGATTTCAGTTGGGCATGCCAAAATATAGATGAGATAAAAAAAAGATATGATCTCAAAAAATATATTTTGTTGTTTCCATTTTGCTCACCTCACTTAACTGTAAAAAGATGGCCTTATTATAATGACCTAATAAAATTGATATTATCTAAATTTGGTGATGAATATAAATTAATTACAGCACCTGGTCCTAAAGAATTAGCAGATGCAAAAGAAATTGATGCAACTCCAATATTAGACAATGATAAAAGTTTAGGTATTTCACAGTTAGCTACTTTGATAAAAGATAGTTCTTTTGTAGTTGCTAATGATACCGGTCCAGCACATATCGCAGCTCATGTGGGGGCCAATGGTTTAACTTTGTTCGGTAAACATATATCTGCTAGCAAGGTAAGTATAGAAAGAGATAGCTTTAAACCAATTCAAGTTGAGGATTTAAATAAATTAAGTGCTGAAAAAGTTTTGGAAAGATTAAGTGATAACTTAGTTTAATATTTTTTTATATTGATCTACAATTTTTTCCCACTCAAACTTAGACACAAATTCTTTAGCATTTTTTCCAAGTTCTAAATATTTTTTATTCTCAATCATGGTATCTAACGAAGAGTAAATTTCATCTAAGTTATTTCCATCACAGATTAATCCAGTTTTATTGTGATCTATTGCATCAGAAGCTCCTCCATCAACTCCACCAAGTGAGGGAACTCCAAATTGCGCTGCTTCTACGTAAGCTATCCCGAAACCTTCAACTGAAGTTTTATGAATAATTGATGGCATAACAAAAATATCTGATTTTGCTATTAATGAATTTTTTAGATCCTTGGTAATGTCTTTAAAAAACATTACTTGAGAACCAAGATCTAATTCTTTAACTAATTTTTTTAAATTTTCTTCTTCATCTCCATATCCTATGCATATGTAAACAATATCTGGATATTTTTGTTTTAAATTTCTTAGTGCCATAATCACCTTTTCATGGTTTTTTCTCTTATCGAATCTTGACACTGTAATTAAACGTGGTGTTTTAATTTTAAGCAAACTTTCAACTTTTTCTAATGATTTTTTGTTCAATTCTTGAACTGGGTCTACACCAGGATTTATAACTATCATTTTTTTGGGGTCTATGCCTTTTTTAATTGCTAAATCTTTTGTGAATTCTGAGTTAGCAATAACTTTTTCAACGTTGTTTAAAACTTTATTTACTCTTTTATTAAGTAAACTGCCAATAGGATGATTAATTTCTTTTCCGTGAATTAAACAATATTTCTTTTTATCAGTTTTAATTAGTTCTAGACTTTTCCAGTGATCTGAAATAATTCCTTGTACTTTGTTTTCCTTTAAAAATTCGTTAACTAATTGAGCTTTTCTAATTTTTCTTAAAAATTTAATACCGCCAACTCTTTCAATAGAAAAATTCTCATTTTTATCAAATTCTTTATGATTTTTTTGATAATCTGCAAAAACTTTAACCATGAAGTTTCTAGACATCTCTTTAGTTAGACCCCACATTAAACTTTGCATGCCACCTAATTCAGGTGGAAAAGCTCTAGTTAAAATTAAAAACATTAATTATTTTTCCACTTAATACCACAGCCCGCACTTGGAATTTGTTTCTCAGGTCCTTTTCCAGTCTCAGCAATTTGCTTCATTGATTTGTAAAGATCACTTTTACCATCTCTAACTGGAATTAAATTTTTAAGCTCTCTTAACCTTCCTCTATATTGAAGTTCTAGATTTTTGTTATAGCCAAAAAAATCAGGGGTACAAACAGCATCATAAGTTTTTGCAATTTCTTGTGTTTCATCATTTAGATATGGAAAACTAAATTGATGTTTTTTTGCAAATATGATCATGTTTTCAAATGAGTCTTCAGGATAGTTTTCAGCATCGTTTGCACAAATAGCAACGGAATTAATACCTATTTCTTTCAATTTTTTACAATCTTCAACGATATCTTTTGTTACAGCTTTAACGTAAGGACAATGATTACATATAAACATTATTAAGGTTCCTTTTTCACCTTTAACATCATCTAAAGAAATAATTTTACCATCAGTTGATTTAAGCCTAAAGTCAAAGGCCTTTTGACCAAAATCACATATTGGAGTTTGTATTGGCATAATGTAATAATATATAAATTATGTTTTACGATTTAAAAGATAAAAAACCAAAAAACTCTGGCGAAAATTGGGTAGCACCCAATGCAACCATTATTGGTGATGTTACTTTAGAGAAAAACTCTAGTATTTGGTTTAATGCGACTTTAAGAGGAGATATTGAAAATATTCATATCGGCGAGGGATCAAATGTTCAAGATGGAAGTGTCTTGCATACAGATCCAGGTTGTCCATTAAAAGTTGGCAAGGATGTAACCATAGGCCATATGGTTATGCTTCATGGATGCACGATAGGGGATAATAGTTTAATTGGAATTGGTGCAGTGATCCTTAATAACGCCAAGATTGGAAAAAATTGTATTATAGGTGCAAAAGCTTTAATTACAGAAAACAAAGAAATACCAGATAACTCACTAGTGATTGGTTCACCAGGAAAAGTCGTTAGAGAAGTTACCGAAGAAGAAAAAAAAGCAGTAGCAGAAAATACAAAGCATTATCAAGATAATTGGAAAAAATATTCTAAATCAATTTTTTAAGGAACTAGCCAAGCATTCTTGTTAGTTTCTAAATCAAACTTGGCTCTTCGATGTCCTTTGGCAGCAAGATACAACCATTCAATAGACTTCATTTTACATTTAATAACTGTAAAGTTTTTATAACCTTCTTCACTTTGTTCCATAGTGTAATCAAAATCCTCTAATTTAGATATCATTCCAGAAGTTGGATTTTCCGATGCAGTTCCTGGGGGACTATCAGTTAAATAGCACCTTCTACTTATATGTTGAGTTTTTTTCCAAGATTCTTCTGTTGTAGAATTTTGATTATTCACTTCACACTCAACTTTTACTCTTAATTGTATCTTTTCCTCTTTATCGTAGAAAACTAGAGAGGCATTCTTATTTTTTTTTAGAATATCTACCTTTAGAGATCTTAAATCAGTATGAAATTGTAATACATTATTTGCTCTATCTGATTTACGTAATACGACAATTCTTCCATCAACTTCATCTTGGTGAGCACAAATGAAAACAGGAATTCTAAATGGTGAACCTCTGTTAGTCACAGCATCATCTAGCATAGACCAATACTTATTCTGAATTTCTTCTAAATTTTCATAGTATGCTGGTTGCATACATCACTTTCTAAATCTTTTTATTAAGCTTGAAGTATCCCAACGATTTCCACCTAAACCTTGAACTTCTCCATAAAACTTATCTACAAGTTCTGTTACAGGTAATAAAGATCCATTATTCTTAGCTTCATCCATTGCAATCTTTAAATCTTTTCTCATCCAATCAACTGCAAAACCAAAATCAAATTTATCGTCAATCATTGTTTTGTATCTGTTTTCCATTTGCCAAGATTGAGCAGCTCCTTTTGAAATTACTTCAATAACATCTTCCATATTTAATCCTGCTTTCATTCCAAAATTAATTCCTTCAGATAATCCTTGTACTAATCCTGCTATACAAATTTGGTTTACCATCTTAGCTAATTGTCCACAGCCTGCATCACCAAGCAATTTCATTTTTTTGCTATAACAATCAATTTTGTCTTTTGCTTTATCAAAATCAGCTTGATCACCACCGATCATAACTGTTAATGCACCATTCTCTGCTCCAGCTTGTCCACCAGATACAGGAGCGTCTAATGCACCAAATCCATTTTTTTTCGCGTAATCATAAATCTCTCTTGCAATCGTTGCTGATGCTGTGGTGTTATCAATATAGATCGAACCTTTTTTGATTGTTTTGAAAGCTCCTTTGTCACCAAAAGTTACTTCTCTTAAATCATTATCATTTCCAACACAGGTAAAAATATATTCTGCATCTTTTGCAGCTTCTGCTGGAGTTTCGGCCATTTTGCCTTTGTATTCTTTAATCCATTTTTCGGCTTTTGATTTTGTTCTGTTAAAAACAGTTACATTGTGACCACCTTTTGATATATAACCAGCCATTGGATAACCCATGACACCCAGACCTATGAAAGCAACATTACAACTCATAATTTTTTATGTTTAATAACCTAAGTATAAAAGTAATTATATTTGGATTTATTTTTACATTTTTTTCTAGTTTTGGACAGAGTTTTTTTCTTGGTTTATTTAATTCTAGCATCAGAGAAACACTTTCGATTACTCATGGACAATTTGGCTCAATCTATGCTTCTGCAACATTATTAAGTAGCTTTGTCTTAATTTGGGTTGGAAAAAAAATCGATGACATTAATATTTTTAAATTTGCATTTTATGTGATTTTACTTTTATCATTTTCTTGTTTCTTCTTTTCAAAAATATCATCAATAGCTTTTTTATTCTTAGCTATTTTTTTGATGAGATTTTCTGGTCAAGGTTTAATGGCACATACTGGAACAACAACTATTGCAAGATACTTTACCAAATCAAGAGGCAAGGCACTTAGTGCATGTTGGTTTGGTCTCTCAACAGCAGAATTTATACTACCAGTATTAATTGTTTATTTACTCACAATCACTGATTGGCAAAATATTTGGATATCTATATCTATTTTAATTATTATTTTTTTACCAATAACATCATTCTTTTTAATCCAAAAATTAGATTTTAATACAAGAGAACAAAAAGATACTCAAGATAATAAAAAAAAAGAAATAAAACAATGGAAGAGAATTGAGGTTATAAAAGATTACAGATTTTATGTTGTTTGTTTAAATTTGCTTGCAATGCCATGGATTGCTACTGGAGTATTTGTTTATCAATCTTTTATTACTGAAGCTAAAGGGTGGGGCTCTTTTGTTATTGCACAATCATTTATGGCATATTCAATACTGTCTGTTGTAACTTTATTAGGATCAGGATTTTTAATTGATAAATTTACAAGTAGAAAACTTTTAATTTTTATGAATATACCTTTATTATTTTCTACAATAGTTTTGTTTTACTTTGATAACCCAATTACATCATTTATTTTCCTTGGATTAATTGGAATTTCGAATGGCTTAGCGAATGTTCTAGGTTCTTCTACATGGGCTGAGATTTATGGTGTTAAATTTATTGGATCAATAAAAGCGTTAACTACAGCTTTAATGGTTTTTTCGACTGCATTTGGGACAGCTTTATTTGGTTTTTTGATAGATAAAGGTTTTTCTATTGAGCTCATAGCTATGATATCATTTATCTATATTTTGATCTCTTTGATTTTGTTAATTTTTGTTAGAAACAAGCTAAATCCACATTATATATAAAAATCTCCTTGATTTTTTTTAACTCACTGTATAGATACTGCGCATGGCAAGAGTTACTGTAGAAGATTGTATTGATAAAGTTGATAGTCCTTACGAATTAGTTTTAGTTGCAAAAGAAAGAGCAACTCAACTAAACTCAGGCATAGAACCTACTTTAGATAGGGATAATGATAAAAACACAGTTGTAGCTTTAAGAGAGATTGCTGAGGAAAATATAAAAGTTCCTGATTTAACTGAAAGCGCGGTCTATAAATTAAGAAAACATGTAGAGCAAGTTGATGATGGTGCCGAGGATGACGAGGACGTGGGTGATGATTTTGAAAGTTTATATAAGGGAGAAATTTCTAAAAGTGGAGCACCTATTCTTCCATCGAAAAGAGCAAGAAAAATTCCAGAAAAAATTCAAGTTTCCAAAGAAGATATTGAGGAGCTTTCACAAACCGCACGACCAGATGTAGATAATTCAGCTGTTGAACAAAATGATGGTGAAAATGCTGATGTTTCTCTTGATGAAGTTTCTGAGGCTGAAGAGCAAAATACAGACACGAGTTCAGACGACTCAGATACAAATAATACTTAAGATTAACTAAACTCTTTTAAAATTTTTTCCCTATGTTCATCAAGGTCTGGAATGTCACCACGCGTTTTTTCATCTTTATATGCTGACATCTTAATTGGATTACCTGCCAGTTTAAAATCACCTATTACTTTATGATAAGCCTTAACTATCATATTTCTAGACTCGATTTGGGGATTTTCAACAGCTTCTTTGATATTAAATATAGGACCACATGGAATTTTTTCTTTTTCCATATCATTAACCCACTCACTTGTTTTTCTATTTACTAATTTATCTTCAAGTATTTTTTTTAATTCATCCATATTTTTTGCTCTTGAAGAATTGTCTGAAAATTTAGGATCATTAATTATTTCTTTCATATCTAATAAGATACATAATTTTTCAAAAAGTTTGTCATTTCCTGCAGCTATTATTATGTGGCTATCTTTTGTTTTAAAAGCTTCAAAAGGTGCTATTGATGGATGACGGGATCCCATTGGTTTGGGAATTTCATTTTTTGAAAGATAACGGGCAATCGCATTTTCTAATATAGCTATTTGACAATCTAACATTGAAACATCAATGTACATTCCTTTACCTGTTTTTTGACGATCATAAAGAGCTGCGTTTATTCCAATAGCAGTAAATAATCCTGCTGTAATATCTCCAATCGAAGTTCCAACCCTAGTTGGTTCGGAGTTAGGTTGTCCAGTTACACTCATAAGTCCACCCATACCTTGAACAACCATGTCATATGCTGGTAATTCTTTTAAGGGTCCTGTTTGTCCAAAACCTGAGGCTGAAGCATAAATCAATTTTGGAAATTTCGTGTTTACTTCTTTCCAACCGTAACCCCATTTCTCTAAAGTACCTGGTTTAAAATTTTCAACCAATATGTCAGCTTTTGATAAAATTTTTTCGAAAATTTTTTTATCTTCAGAATTTTTTAAATTTAAAGCAATACTCTCTTTACCTCTATTGAGAGACATAAAATAAGCAGAATAATCTTCAACAAAAGGACCAAATTTTCTTGAGTCATCTCCAATTTCAGGAGCTTCAATTTTTATCACGCGTGCACCTAAGTCTGAAAGTATCATTGTGCAGTAAGGACCCACTAATACCCTTGTTAAATCAACTACTAGTAGGTTTTTTAACGGTCCATCCATATAATTATATATATCATGATTTTTTGACGACTTGACTCTTATTAATAAGTTCACTTTAATTCAATTATTAAAAATAACAATAGAGGGAAAAAATAATGTTAAAAAAGATATCTTTATATTTAACTTCATTAGTTTTTGTTTTTACTACTATTGGTTCTGCTTATGCGGTTACGCTAAAAGCAAGTCACCAATGGCCTGGTACACCAAGAGCTGATGGATCCTATGACCCACGTCATGAAATGGTTCAAATCATTGCTGACGAGGTTAAAAAAGCAAATGTTGGAGTAGATATTAGAATTTACCCAGCTAAATCATTATACAAACCAAAAGAACAGTGGAAACCAATGACAACTGGTCAATTAGATATTTCTGCTTTTCCATTAGCATATGCTTCTAAATTCCATCCAGAATTTGATGCAACTTTAATGCCTGGAACAGTAAAAAATCATGACCATGCATTAAGATTTAATAAAGGTCCAATGATGACTGAAATTAAAAAAATTATTAATGATGCTGGTGTTGTAGTTTTATCTGATGCTTGGTTAGGTGGTGGTTTTGCTTCAAAAACAAAATGTATTAAAAATCCTAGCGACGCAAAAGGTCAAGTTATGAGAGCTGCTGGAAAAGCATTTAACCAAATGTTAGAGGCAGCAGGAGCTGGTATACAAAGTATGCCCTCATCTGAAATTTACACAGGTTTACAAACTGGTGTATTAACAGGTGCTAACACAAGTTCAGGAAGTTTTGTAAGTTACAAAATTTATGAACAAGTTTCATGTGCAACTCCTCCAGGAAAATTTGGTCTTTGGTTTATGTATGAGCCAATTTTAATGTCTAAAAAGTCTTTTGATGCTCTAAATTCTAAGCAGCAAAAAGCTTTAATGAAGGCTGGAAAAGTTGCTGAAAAATACATGACAGCTCAAGTAGAAAACTTAGATAAAAAGTTTGAAGATGCTTATAAAGCTGCAGGTGTAAAATTAGTATACATGGATGCAAAAGACCATGCTGCATGGGTAGAGATTGCGAAAAAATCTTCTCATAAGGCATTTGCTGATAAAGTTCCAGGTGGCGATAAGCTGATGGAAATGGCTTTAGCAGTTAAATAAAATAATATATAAAGAACCCCTATTTATTCTTATTAAATAGGGGTTTTTTTTATGAAAAAAAAGTATCTTCAATTTTGTGATCTAATAGCTAAAGCATGTGGTGCTTTCGCTGTATTAGCATTGCTCTTATCAATCTTAGTTATTGTTGAACTTGTTTTTGAGAGATATTTTTTTCAAAGAGCAATTACATGGCAAACGGAACTTGTAACAATGTTATTAGTTGCTTCAACTTTTATAGGGAGTGTGTACGTTCTAAGTGAAAAAGCTCATGTTAGCATGGAATGGATTTACGATTTTTTATCAAAAAAAAATATAATTAGATTAAAAATTTTTACATCATCAATAAGTTTACTTTTTTTCTTAATTTTATTTTATTTCGGATTTTTAATGTTTGAGGAAGCATTTACCAAAAATTATTCAACTGGTACTGTTTGGGATCCACCATTATGGATACCATATTCATCAATGATGTTAGGGGCTTTATTGATGATATTACAGTATATCGCAGAAATTATTAAATTGACTGATGAAGAGGATTTTAAATAAATGGATCCATTAATTATAGCATTAATTGTTGCGGTTTTTACTTTATTAGTACTTTTTTCTGGAATTCCAATTGCATTCGGTTTGAGTTTTGTTTCGATAGCTTTATTAGTTACATTTGAGGGTTTTCAAATGCTTGATGTTTTTGCTGAAACATTTTTTGCAGGATTAAATTCTTTTGTTTTACTTTCTATACCAATGTTTATTTTAATGGGAATGGCTGTTGCTAATTCTCCTGCTGGAAAAGATTTATATACAGGATTAGATAGATGGCTTTGGAGAGTACCAGGTGGATTAGTGATTTCAAATATTGGAGCTTGCTCAATTTTTGCAGCTTTAAGTGGATCTAGCCCTGCAACTTGTGCAGCAATTGGAACAATGGGAATACCTGAAATGAGGAAAAGAGGGTACTCTGATCAAATCGCAACAGGAACCATTGCAGCTGGCGGAACCTTAGGAGTTTTAATTCCACCTAGTATTGTTTTAATTGTTTATGGAATTGCAACAGGTACATCAATAGGTAGATTATTTTTATGCGGTCTTGTACCAGGTTTCATGTTAGCAGGTATGTTTGCAATTTGGGCTCTTATTCATAGTTATTTCATTGA
This sequence comes from uncultured Pelagibacteraceae bacterium, assembly GCA_902558225.1. Lineage (GTDB taxonomy): Bacteria > Pseudomonadota > Alphaproteobacteria > Pelagibacterales > Pelagibacteraceae > Pelagibacter. Next base: position 15,207 of record CACEDG010000009.1, read on the forward strand.
TAAAGATGCTGCAAAAGCTTTAAGAAACAGAGTAAGACCAACTTTAAAGGAAAAACTTGAAGTATTACCAAGAATTCTTCCTTTCTTAGCTATTATTGCAGGTGTTTTATATGTTCTTTACGGAGGGGTTGCTACACCATCTGAGGCATCTGGAGTAGGAGCATTTTTAGTTTTTGTATTGATTGCAGTAGTTTACAAAATTTATCAACCTAGCAAAATATGGAACATTATTAAAGTTTCAATGAAAGAAAGTGTGATGATAATGTTTATCATTGCTGCATCATATCTTTTTGCTTTCACTCTCTCACAACTCTATGTAACTCAATCTTTAGCACAGAGTATGGTCGAATTAAGCTCTAACAAATGGGTTGTGTTCATTTTAATAAACATATTTCTTTTAATAGCCGGTTTTTTTTTACCACCAGTTGCAGTTATTGTAATGACTTCGGCTATATTATTACCCGTGATCACTACTTTAGGTTTTGACCCATATTGGTTTGCGATAGTTTTTACAATCAATATGGAAATCGGCTTAATTACACCACCAGTTGGATTAAATCTTTATATTATAAAAGGAATTACCCCAGATGTTAGTTTGTCAGAAATTTTAAAAGGATCTATACCATTTATGATAATTATGGCTTTAGCTATAGTAATTTTATGTATTTTTCCTGAGATTGTTACATGGTTACCTGATAAAATAATGGGTAAAGACCTTGGATTCTAAAAAAGAAATAAATAGAAAAATATCAGTCGCCCCTATGATGGATTGCACAGATAGGCACGATCGATTCTTCCTAAGATTGATGAGTAAAAATGTGATGCTTTATTCAGAAATGGTTGCAACTAAATCTGCAATACACGGAGATAGAAAAAAAATTCTGTCATTTAGTGAGGAAGAAAAACCACTGGCATTACAAGTTGGTGGTTCTGATAAAAAAGATTTAGCAGAAGTAGCTAAAATTGCAGAAGATATGGGATACGATGAAATAAATATTAATTTAGGCTGTCCAAGTAAAAAAGTTCAAAAAAATATGTTTGGTGCATGTTTAATGAAAGAGCCAGACTTAGTTGCCGAATGTATAAATTCAATGGTAAAAAGTTGTAATATCCCTGTAACTGCTAAAACTAGAATAGGATTTGATGATACTGAAGATTTTAATTATCTAAATAATTTTATAAATAAAATGAAAGGAGCTGGCACTAAAACTTTTATCTTACATGCTAGAAAAGCAATTTTGAGTGGTTTAACACCCAAACAAAATTTGAATATTCCTAAATTGAACTATGACATGGTTTATAAAATTAAAAAGGAAAATCCAGATTTAGAAATTATAATTAATGGTGGAATTTCAAAAATTGATGAAATAAACAAACATCTAAATTTTTGTGATGGTGTAATGATAGGTCGCTCAATTTATCAAAATCCATATTCTCTTGTAGAAATTGAAAGAGAAATATTTAAAACAAAAAATAATCCATCTAGAGAGCAAGTGGCTGAAAAACTTTTAGAATATTTAGATAGAGAAGTAAAATTAGGAACTAAAGTAAATCATATAATGAGACATACAGTTGGTTTATACCATGGTCAAATAGGTTCAAAAGAATGGAAACGATATTTAAGTGATAATATGATGGCTAGAGACTCAGATTTCCAAAAAGCCAAACACATAATGACAATTGTCCAGAATAACGAAAAAGCTAATCAAGCTGGTACATAATGGATTTTATTAATACAAGTGAGTTAATTAATCTATTAGTTGTATTAGGTGCAGCTGCAGCAGTAGCCGGCTTTATGGCAGGATTATTAGGAGTGGGTGGGGGAATAATAATGGTACCGGCACTTTATTATGCTTTTACTGTTTTAGATTTTGATATCGTAACTCGAATGCATTTATCAGTCGGAACTTCGTTAGCTATTATCATTCCTACTTCAATTATTTCCACAAAAACACACATGGAGTATGATGCAGTAGATTTTAAAATGGTAAAATCATTCGGTATTTTTATTCTTTTTGGCGTTGTTGGAGGTACTTTTTTAGCAGTTAATTTAAAAACACCTGCATTGGTTTTATTTTTTTCTATCTTTGCTTTTGTTGTGGGATTGTTTTTTATTTTTGTAAGAGAGAAACTTATGGAAAATCCAAAGAAAATTTCCAATTTTGTTAAAAATATTTCAGGAATTATAATTGGCTTTATCTCTGTGCCATTAGGAATAGGTGGAGGTTCTCTGATGGTGCCTTTTATGCGAACTTTTGGTTATGATATAAGAAAATCCATTGGAACAGCAGCTGCAGTAGGTTTTTTGATAGCTGTCAGTGGTTCAATAACTATGATAACCGGTGGAAAAATAATTGATAATGTTAGCACTCCCTTTAGCTTAGGTTATATAAATTTGCTTGGTTTTATTGTATTTGTTCCAGTTACAATGATAATGGCCAGAATTGGAGCGAAGGCTGTTTATAAAATTGATAAAAAGCTACTAAGCAAGATTTTTGGTACTTTTTTAATTATTGTTGCTGTGAGATCTTTTATTGAATATTTATCTATAAACTAAAGCTAAAGTATTAATCTGTTCCCCATTTAATTTTATTCCAAATTCTTTCATGAAAATAATAAAAAAATAAGGGGATTATAGATCCAACACCCAAAATACCAGCTCCTGTGAATGTACCTGTATATACATATCCAAAGATCACCCAATAAACAAAAATTAAAAATCTCCAAGAAAATGTTTTAGCAATAGATCTTATTTTTTTATCTGCCATAAAAAAAAGAGGTGATTTCAGTCTCCCTCCATCACCTCAAGAATATTATTAGTCGATTCTTTTAAATTATATGAACACTTAATAGTTGAATCTATTATTTATTAAATTTTTTGATCATATTTACCAATTTTTCCGGTTTTTTGAAGTATGCCATCAATAAACTTAAAAATATTTAATTTTCTTTGGTCAGAAGTGGGACTCTCAGTTACTACTACTAAAGATGGTTTATTTGAGGAAGCTCTAATTAAACCCCATGAACCATCATCAAAGGAAAATCTAATTCCATTTACAGTAATTAATTCTTTTATCTCTTGATTATCAATTTTAATTTTTTGGTTTTTAATTTTTTTAAATTCTATAACCATTTCATCTACTAAAGTATATTTTTCCTCATCTTTACAAAACGGCGCCATTGTTGGAGATTGATAGGTAACGGGCAGTTCTTGAATAATTTCACTCATTTTTTTATTTTCGTTATCTAATAAGTGGCATACTTGAATTGCTGAATTGATCCCATCATCATAGCCATAACCAAGGGGTGGATTGAAAAAAAAATGCCCACTTTTTTCAAAGCCTGCTAAGGCTTTTTCTTTATGTACTTTTCTTTTAATATGGGAATGACCAGTTTTCCAATAAATAGTCTCACACTTGTTATTTTTCAAAATTTTATCAGTTAAAAAAAGACCAGTTGATTTTACGTCTACAACAAATTTTGAATTATTATGTTTATTTGATAAATTTCTTGCAATTAGTAAACCAATTTTGTCTGAAAAAATTTCATTTCCATTATTGTCTATTACACCGACACGATCACCATCTCCATCGAAACCAAAACCTATATCAGCGTTATTTTCCTTTACAGATTTTGCTATTGCATGAAGCATTTCCAAATCTTCAGGATTTGGGTTATATTTAGGAAAATCCCAGTCTAAATTACAATCTAACTCTATTACCTCGCAACCAATACCCCTGAGTATATCAGGAGCAAAAATTCCAGCCGTTCCATTTCCGCAAGCAACAACAGCTTTTATTTTTTTTTTAGTTTTATTCTTGTTTATTAAATCATTTTTGTAAATTTCTTGGAAGTTTTTGATAATTTTTTCTTTTCCATCTCCTTGGATAAATTTTTCTTTGAGGGTTATTTCTTTTAATTCTCTCATTTCCTCAGGGGCATGAGTTAAACCTTTTTCAATCCCCATTTTTACTCCAGTCCACCCATTTTCGTTGTGACTAGCGGTAACCATTGCCACTGCGTCGGCATCAAGGTTAAATTGAGCATAATAAACCATTGGAGATAATGACAGACCCAAATCTTCCACATAACACCCTGTTGAAGTTAATCCTTTTTTTAAAGAATTTTTTATATCCTCGCTATAAGATCTGTAATCATGACCAACTATTACTCTGGGGTTGCTTTTTTTTGTATGCCTAATTATTTGACTTCCTAGACCCTTACCAAGATTCGCTATACCAAGGCTATTAATGTCATTTGGATACAACCATCTAGCGTCATATTCCCTAAAACCAAAGGGGTCGATTTTTAAATTTTCTAACATATTGTTAATTACTTACCTTTTTTTTAATTTTTTTATTGCTATTTTTTTTGTCACGTTCTATAAATGTTCTATTGATTTACTGATTATATAGTATATCAAGCACAAACGCCTACAACATATAGTTGTTTTCGTTTAATTTAAAATATAATATTAAAGTATGAACAAAATTCTGTCTCAGGCCCTAAAGAAAGCTGTCTCCGAATATAGCCCTGAAGTAAAAGATGTATCAAAAAATAATAGACCTGACCTTTTCTCATTAAATAACGAAACAGAGCTATATCAAAATGATAAAGGCATTATTATCAAAATTGATAGATCAAGAGATGTTAATCTAACAGATTTTGGAAAAGCAACTTTACAAGATAGATATCTTGGTCATAACGAGTCGTTTCAAGACTTATTCGCAAGGGTAGCAAGTACGTATTCAGATGATAATTTACACGCTCAAAGAATTTATAATTACATAAGCAATCTTTGGTTTATGCCAGCAACACCTGTACTATCTAATGGTGGCACAAAAAGAGGTTTACCAATTTCTTGTTTTCTAAATGAAGCTTCAGATAGTTTGGGAGGAATTTTAGATCTTTGGAGTGAAAATGTTTGGTTAGCTGCAAAGGGTGGTGGTATCGGAAGTTATTGGGGAAACTTAAGGTCTATTGGAGAAAAAATTGGTAAGGTTGGAAAAACTTCAGGGATAATACCTTTTATCAAAGTTATGGACTCTTTAACTATGGCAATAAGCCAAGGGTCTTTAAGAAGGGGTTCTGCAGCTTGTTATCTTCCTGTTGATCATCCTGAAATTGAAGAGTTTATGGAAATGAGAAGACCAACAGGTGGTGATCCTAATAGAAAATCTCTAAATTTACATCACGGTGTTTTAATTTCAGATGCATTTATGAGAGCTGTTGAAAATGATGAACAATGGGCATTAAAAAGTCCAGCCGATGGAACAGTTCAACAAACTATCTCGGCAAGAAATTTATGGATAAGATTATTGACTGCAAGAATTGAAACTGGAGAGCCATACATAATTTATATTGATACAGTTAATAGACAAATACCTCAACATCACAAGTTGGCTAATCTTACTGTTAAGACATCTAATCTTTGTAGTGAAATAACTTTACCAACTGGTATTGATAAAGACGGAAGAGACAGAACGGCTGTTTGTTGCTTGTCATCTTTAAATTTAGAAAAATATGATGAGTGGAAAGATGATCCAAATATGATTGGTGACGTAATGAGATTTTTAGATAATGTTTTAACTGATTTTATTAACAAAGCTCCTGAACAGTTTAGAGACGCAAAGTATTCTGCAGAAAGAGAAAGAAGTGTCGGATTAGGTGTAATGGGTTTTCATTCTTTCTTACAAAAAAAAAGAATTCCACTTGAGTCTGTAATGGCAAAATCATGGAATAAAAAAATATTTAAACAAATTGATGAACAAGTAAATCAAGCATCCAAAGATTTAGCAGAAGAAAGAGGTGCATGCCCTGATGCAGCTGAGTATGGATTTAAAGAAAGATTTTCCAACAAAACTGCAATAGCTCCTACAGCATCTATTTCAATTATTTGCGGAGGTGCATCTCCAGGAGTTGAACCTATTGCAGCTAATAGCTATACACATAAAACTTTATCTGGATCATTTAATGTAAGAAACAGATATTTAGAAGAGATTTTAGAGAGCCATGGTAAAAATGATGACGAAACATGGTCAACCATTACCACTAATCAAGGTTCTGTATCACATTTAGATTTTTTAACAGATTTAGAAAAAGATGTTTTTAAAACTGCTTTTGAATTAAATCAAAAATGGATAATTGAATTAAGTGGCGATAGAACACCATTTATTTCTCAGGCCCAATCAGTTAATTTATTTTTACCAGCTGATGTTCATAAAAAAGAATTACATAGAATTCATTTTGATGCATGGAAAAAAGGTTTGAAAAGCCTTTATTACTGTAGATCAAAATCAATCCAAAGAGCTGAAAATATCAATAACGCTAAATCTACCGATATAACAGCTAATGTGTACAAATCAAAAAATCAACAAACTAACGACCAACCAGAATACGAGGAGTGTTTATCATGTCAGTAGCAACTAAAATAGAGTCTCAAAAAAAAGAAATTATACAACCAAAAAAAATGGGTTTATTAGTTGAAAATCCTGTTTATAAACCGTTCAGATACCCTTGGTGTTATGATGCATGGTTAACACAACAAAGAATTCACTGGTTACCAGAAGAAGTTCCACTTGGTGATGATGTTAGAGATTGGCAAAAAAATTTATCTCAGCCTGAAAAAAATCTCTTAACTCAAATTTTCAGATTTTTTACTCAAGCAGATGTTGAGGTGAATAATTGTTACCTAAGACATTATACAACAGTTTTTAAACCTACAGAGGTTTTGATGATGATGACTGCGTTCGCATCAATGGAAACTGTTCATGTTGCTGCATATTCCCACTTATTGGATACAATTGGAATGCCAGAGTCAGAATACTCTGCATTTATGAAATATAAAGAGATGAAAGACAAATATGATTACATGCAAGGTTTTAATGTAAATTCAAAAGAAGATATTGCTAAAACAGTTGCAGTATTCAGTGCATTCACTGAAGGTTTACAGCTGTTTGCTAGTTTTGCAATACTTTTGAATTTCCCAAGACATAATAAGATGAAAGGTATGGGACAGATTGTTACTTGGTCTGTTAGAGACGAAACTCTTCATTGTAACTCGATGATAAGAATTTTTAAAGAGTTTATAAAAGAGAATCCAGAAATTTGGACACCTAAATTAAAAAAAGAACTTTATGAAGCGTGCAGAACAATAATAGAGCATGAGGATGCTTTCATCGATTTAGCTTTTGAAATGGGTCCAATGGAAGGTTTAACTGCAAAAGAAGTAAAAGATTACATCAGATTTATTGGTAATAGAAGACTAGTACAATTAGGTCTAGAACCAATTTACGATGTAGAAAAAAATCCTCTTGGATGGTTAGACACGATGTTAAATGCAGTTGAGCACATGAACTTTTTTGAAGGTCGTGCAACAGAATATTCTAAAGCATCAACACAAGGAACTTGGGTAGAAGCATTTAGTTAATATCTAATTTAAATGGTTGTTTCACCCTGTATTAGTATTTGTAAAACTGATCCAGTTAAAGGTTATTGCTACGGTTGTGGTAGAACCAATAAAGAAAAAATAATCTGGAAGGAAGAGGAAACTAGTGATATTTGGAAAGAACAAAACTTATTGGATATTCAAAAAAGACTAACTGGTTGGCAATTAGAAAGTTTTAAAGCATCTTATAAAAACAAATTAGAAAACGGAATTTCTCTTTTTAAAAAAGCAATTACAAAATAAAAAGTTTATCTTTGATTTAGTTGAACCACTTTTCTATGTTGGTTTCCTTTGTAGCTTGCAAGTGGTCTAATTAATTTATTAGCTGCATGTTGTTCCATAATGTGTGCTGACCAGCCTGTTATTCTTGAAATCACAAAAATTGGTGTAAAAAAGTCTGTGTCAAAACCCATTAAATGGTAGGTAGGTCCAGTAGGATAATCGACATTTGGATGAATATTTTTTCTGTCAATCATAACTCTCTCAACTATGTCATAAATTTTTTCAAATTTTTTATCCTTTTTGATTTTTGCAACTTTAGCAAAATATTTTCTCATCGTTGGAACTCTTGAGTCACCAGATTTATAAACTCTATGACCAAAACCCATTACTACTTCTTTATTATCCAATGCACTATTAATCCATTTGAGAGCATTATTAGGGGTTTTTATCTTATTCATCATGTGCATTACTTCTTCATTTGCACCACCGTGAAGAGGACCTTTTAAACTGGCTATGGCTCCAGTGATAGCTCCATGAATATCAGATAAACTACTGGTAATTGTTCTTGCAGTGAAAGTTGAAACATTAAAACTATGTTCTGCGTATAATATTAAAGATACATCAAAAGCCTTAACAATTTCCTTTTGGGGCACTTTTCCAAAACACATATAGAAAAAATTTTCTGCAATATTTAAGTTTTTTTTTGGTTTAATTATCTTTTTACCTTTCCTTAATCTATAAAAAGCTGCTAAAGCAGTTGGTGTTTTAGCTAAAATTCTAATAGCTTTTCTCATATTTGCTTCTGGTGATGAGTCTGTTGTATCTTTATCTTCTAGACCCATAATACTAACCGCGGTTCTAGCTACATCCATAGGATGAGATTTTTTTGGCATTTTTTTAAGAATTGAATAAAGATCTTTTGAAAGATCTCTATTATTTTTCTCTTCTTTTTCAAATTTTCTAAGTTCTATAGTGTTTGGAAGGTCTTTATTTAATATCAAATAAGCCACCTCTTCAAATCTACAATATTCACATAAATCTTGTGCTGCATATCCTCTATAAGTGAGAGAATTAATTTCAGGCATAACTTTTGAAACCTCAGTTTCATCAACTACTATTCCTAATAAACCTTTTTTAATATCATCAGTCATTATTCGTGTCCCTCTGTACTAAAATTATAAATTTTCTCATCTAAACTATTATACTTCTCATAATCGACTAGTTCATATAATCTTTTTCTAGTTTGCATTTTATCTATAATGTTATTCTGATGTCCATTTGCATAAATGTCCCTTAACCCATCCTCAACGTTTTTCATCGCTAATCTTTGTGTTGTAACTGGATAAATAACTATATTGTATCCTAATTCCTCTAACTTTTTATAATTCAAAAGTTTAGATTTTCCAAATTCTGTCATGTTCGCGAGCAAGTAGCACGATAATTCTTTTCTAACTTTTTCAAAATCTTTCTCGTTTTCTAATGCTTCAGGAAAAATAATTTCAGCTCCAGCATCAATGTAGGCTTTACATCTATCAATCATTTTATCAATTCCTTCTACGTTTTTTGCATCAGATCTTGCTATAATCTTAAAATTTTGATCCTTTTTAGCTGATACACTTTCTTTGATTTTCCTTACCATAATATCTGTTGAAACTAATTCTTTATTATCTAAATGACCGCAACGTTTTCTCTCTACTTGATCTTCTATATGCACAGCAGATATTCCAAATTCCTCAAAAGTCTGAATTGTTTCTTTACAAGATTTAAAACCAGTATCTATATCAACAATTGTTGGAAGGTTTGTAACTCTTGAAATTAAATAAGATCTTGTGCTTACATCTTGCAAAGTTGTTAAACCAATATCAGGAAATCCAAGATCATTCGCCATTACTCCACCGGAAACATAAACTGCATCATAGCCTATTTCTTCAATTAGTTTTGCAGTTAAAGGGTTGAATGCACCTGGTACTCTCAAAATCTTATTAGACTTTAATTTTTCAACTAAATCTTTTCTTTTTTGATATGGCTCTTTATCTATAAAATGCATTAAAAAATTCCTTTTTTTAAATTTTTTTTAAGCTTACTTTTTTTTACCTCTATATTTAATTTATTCAACTGTCCTGACCTGAGTTTTTTTAAATTTTGGACATCTTTTAAAAACCTATTACTCTCTTTTTTTTCTATTATATTTTCAGTTAAAGTTAAAAATTTGTTTATGTAATTTTCTCTTTTAAATGGACGTGAACCATAGGGATGAGCATCTGCAACACCTTGTTCCTCGGCAACTTTCTTTCCATTTTTAAGAGTAATTATAACTTTTGCCCCGAATGCTTTCTGTTTAGGATCAGGATTATGATATTTCTTTGTCCATTTTTTATCCTCATGAGTTTTTATTGATCTCCAGATTTTAATTGTGCTTTTTTTTTTGGCTCTAGCTTTAGTATATGATTTCACATGATGCCAAGTCCCATCTTCTAGTGCAACAGCGAATATATACATTATTGAGTGATCTAAAGTTTCCCTACTTGCATTTGGATCCATTTTTTGTGGATCATTTGCACCAGTGCCGATCACATAATGAGTATGATGACTTGTGTAAATGTCAATTTTTTTTATCTGTTTAAGATTTTGTATTTTTTTTCTTAATTTTTTAGCTAAATCAATTAAAGCCTGTGATTGATATTCAGCTGAATATTCTTTTGTATAAGTCTCTAGTATTGCTTTTTTTGCTTCACCTTTTTTTGGAAGAGGAACTTTATATAATGCTTTTTTACCATCAAGGATTCTTGCAATTACACTGTCCTCACCTTCGTAAATTGGGCTTGGAGCACCTTCTCCCCTCATAACTCTATCAACAGCTTCAATAGCAAGCTTTCCAGCATGTGCTGGAGCGTATGCTTTCCAACTTGAAATTTCACCTTTTCTTGATTGTCTAGTTGAGATTGTTGTGTGCAAAGCCTGTTGCACTGCTTGAAATATAGTTTCAGTTTTTAATTTTAACATCGAACCTATTCCTGCAGCAACACTTGGGCCCAAGTGAGCAATATGATCTACTTTATGTTTATGAAGACAAATTCCTTTTACTAAATTTACTTGAACTTCATAAGCAGTAATAATCCCTCTTAAAAGATCTAAACCACTTCTTTTATTTTGTTGAGCAACACTTAAGAGAGGCGGAATATTGTCTCCAGGATGGCTATAATCAGCAGCTAAAAAAGTATCATGAAAATCTAATTCTCTTACTGCAGTGCCATTTGACCAGGCTGCCCATTCACAATCAAATTTTAGTTTACTATTCACACCAAACAATGTTGCACCATTTTTTCTTGAATGTTTCAAAGCCATTTCTCTTGATGATATTACTGGTCTTCTGTTTAGAGATGCTATCGCGACAGATGCATTATCAATAATTCTATTAATTGTCATTTCGATAGCATCATTATTCAATTTAGAATTATCACTTGCAATTTCTGCTATTTTCCAGGCAAGTTGATTTTTTTTGGGTAAGTGAATTTTAGATGGGTAAACTTTAACTTTATGAATTATCAAAAAAACTCCTAATTAACGAATTTGTTTTTAATAGTTAAAAAAAAATAATCAATATTAAAGATATTGAGATACAATTTTTTCAATACCAACAAAGTCTTTTACTAGGTGATTATGATAAATTTCTGTGGTATTTTTTTCAGTATAACCATCTTCCATCAGAATTACTGGAATGCCAGCTTCTTTAGCTGCATTTGCATCTGTCTCACTATCTCCAATCATTAATGATTTTTTTAGATCACCATTTAATATTTCAATAACTGAAGTTAAATGTCTAGGATCGGGTTTACAATAATCAAAAGTATTATGTCCTGCTACATATTCAAAAAAATCATAAATTCCAATTTTTTTAAGAAGATCAACAGCTAAATAGTCAGTCTTATTTGTACAAACGGCCATAGAAATATTGTTCTCTTTTGACCATATTAAAAATTCTTTGACACCGTTTATAAGAGTACTTTCATTAACAATATTTTTTCCATAGAAATCAACAAAATCTTTAACCATTTCTTTTTTAATTTTCTCATCTTGAACTTTACCAAATTCTTTTTTTGCTTGTCCCCAAATTGATCTTCCAAGCATCGCACCAGCTCCTTGTCCAACCAGATTTCTAATTTCATCTGTTGATTTTGTTGGATAGCCAAATTTTTTCATAACATGATTGTGAGCACGCATTAAATCTGGTGCTGTATCAACCAAAGTTCCGTCTAGATCAAAAAGAATGGTAAATTGTTGAGCCATAATTAAAAGTATTTTTAAGAAATATTTTGTGAATTAAGAAACATATATACTTAATATAAAGAATTTCAAATATGAAACAATTAAATTTAAATAAGTTGCAAAATTCATTGAGAACCAAATTTTTAAAATCAAAAGTAAATTTGATAGCCCCAGAGACGATCTTTTTTTCAAAAGATACTAAAATTGGAAAAAATGTGACTATAGAACCTTACGTAGTAATTGGTTCAAAAGTAAAAATTGGAAACAATGTTACTATAAAATCTTTTAGTCATTTAGAAAATTGTAAAATTGAAAATAAGGTTGAAGTTGGTCCATACGCAAGAATAAGACCTGGCACTACTCTTAAAGAAGGATCTAAAATTGGAAATTTTGTTGAAGTTAAAAAAAGTATAATAGGAAAAAAATCTAAGGTAAATCATTTAACGTACATTGGTGATACTTTGATTGGTAAATCGACAAATATTGGTGCTGGAACAATTACATGTAATTACGATGGAATTAAAAAAAGTAAAACTAGAATTAAAGATAATGTATTTATAGGCTCAAATTCTTCTTTAGTTGCACCTTTAACTATTGGAGAAAAAAGTATTGTGGGAGCGGGATCAGTAATTACAAAAGATGTAAGTAAAAAATCTTTGGCATTAACTAGAAGTCAACAATTAGAAATAAAAAATTATAAAAGAAAGTCTCAATTATAATGTGTGGAATTATTGGAATAAATAGTAATAGAGCTGTTTCATCAACGATCATTAATTCTTTGAAGAAACTAGAATATAGGGGATATGACTCTGCAGGAATTGCCACACTTTATAATAATGAAATTAATGAAGTAAAATCTGAGGGACGAGTTGATAATTTAGAGAATAACTTAATTGTTCAAAAAATGGAGGGCACTATTGGAATAGGTCATGTTAGATGGGCCACTCATGGTTTACCCAACAGTATTAACGCACACCCTCATTCTTCACAGAATGTTTCTGTAGTTCATAATGGAATAATTGAAAATTCTACATTATTAAAAAAATTTTTAGTTAGCAAAGGTCATAAATTTAAATCTCAGACCGATACTGAGGTGATTGTACATTTAATAACTGAGAATTTGAAAACAGAAAATATTGTAAACTCAATTAAAAAAACTCTTAAATCTCTTCATGGTAGTTTTGCTTTGGGTATAATATTTAAAGATCAACCTGATTTAATTGTAGGAGCAAGAAGAGGATCTCCACTAGCCGTTGGTTATGGTCCAAATGAAAATTATTTAGGATCAGACTCTTATGCACTGAAAGCAATGACAAATAAGATTACTTATCTAAATGATGGTGAATTTTGTATTATAAAAAAAGACCATGTTGAATTCTTCAATGAGGATGGAGCTAAGATAAACAAAAAAGTTTTAGAGTTGTCTTTGGAAGATGAGAAGTATGATAAAGGCGATTACAAACATTTCATGGCTAAAGAAATAGAGGAACAACCTACTACGTTAAAAAATGGAATTAATGAGTATGTGGATACGTTAAATAATGATATCAACATTTATAATTTTCCGTGGAAAACTAATGAAATTTCATCAGTGACCCTTATTGGTTGTGGAACAGCTTATCATTCTTGTTTACTCGCAAAATATTGGTTTGAAGAACTTACTTCATTAGATGTAAGTGTGGATATCGCATCAGAGTTTAGATATAGAAAAAATAGATTTAAGAAAGAAACTTTATATGTGTTTGTATCTCAATCCGGTGAAACAGCTGATACCTATGCAGCATTAGATTTGTGTAATCAAAATGAAATGAAAACATGTGCAGTTGTAAATGTTATTGAAAGTTCTATTGCAAGAGACTCTAAATTTGTTTTACCAATACATTGTGGAACTGAAATAGGTGTGGCATCTACTAAAGCATTTTTAGGCCAAATTTTAATACTATACATTTTAGCATTAAAACTTGGATTATTGAGAAGAGATTTGAAAAAAGAGTTATTTAATGAGAAGCTTAAAGATCTTAAATCTTTACCAAAGTTAGTAGAAAAGACTTTATCTACAGACAATAAAATACAAGCAATATCAAATTCTTTTAATGAAGCAAAAGGTTCAATGTTTTTAGGAAGAGGGTTTTCTTTTCCAATAGCATTGGAAGGTGCGTTGAAGTTAAAAGAGCTATCTTATATTCATGCAGAAGGTTATCCAGCTGGTGAGATGAAACATGGACCACTAGCTTTAATTGAAGAAGGAATGCCAGTTGTTGTATTAGCACCAAGAGATAACTATTATAAAAAAACAATTTCAAACATGCAGGAAGTAATTGCCAGAGGAGCAAAAGTTTTATTAGTAACAAATAAAAGTCGAGACGAGGTGGTTTCAGAGAATATTTGGGAAAAAATAGAAGTTGAAAGCGCTAATGAGGATCTTTTACCCTTTCTTTTAACAATTCCTTTGCAAAAATTAGCTTATTATTCAGCACTTAAAAAAGGATTTGACATAGATAAGCCTAGAAATCTTGCTAAATCGGTAACCGTTGAATAATAGAAAAACTCTGATACAACAATCCTCAGTTGAACATGAAAAATTGGAAAGTAAATAGTTGGAGAAAGTATCCTGTCAAACACATACCTACGTATGGTGATGAAAAGGAACTAAATAATGTTTTAAATAAGTTAAAAACATTTCCGCCACTTGTTTTTGCAGGTGAGACAAGACATCTTAAAGATCAACTTGCAAAAGTAGTTGATGGTAAAGCTTTTTTATTACAAGGTGGAGACTGTGCAGAGAGTTTTGCAGAATTTCATCCTGATAATATAAGAGATACTTTTAAAGTAATTCTTCAAATGGCTTTAGTGATGACGTACTCAGCATCTTTACCAATTGTAAAGCTTGGGAGAATTGCAGGACAATTTTCTAAGCCAAGAAGTGCACCAACAGAAAAACAGGGTAGTGTAGAACTGCCGAGTTATTTAGGTGACAATATTAATGCAATAGATTTTAATGAAAAAGCTAGAAGACCTGATCCAAAGAGAATGTTTAAAGCGTATTCTCAATCAGCATCTACGCTAAATCTTTTAAGAGCTTTTTCAAAAGGTGGTTTTGCGGACTTAAATAAAGTTCATTTATGGAACTTAGATTATATTAAAAAAAGTCCTCAGGCTAAAAAATTTAAAGATCTAGAAGATAAAATAGCTGACGCATTAGCATTTATGGAGGCATGTGGAATAACTTCAGATTTTAATAATAGATTATATACTGTAAATTTCTGGACATCACATGAGGCATTACATTTACCATTTGAGGAGAGTATGACTAGAGTGGACTCTACAACTGGTGAATATCATGATACGTCAGCTCATTTTGTATGGATAGGTGATAGAACAAGACAACTAGATGGTGGACATGTTGAATTTTGTAGAGGAATAGAAAATCCAATAGGTATAAAGTGTGGGCCAACTTCTAAACCTGAAGAGATTGCAAAAATCTGTGAAGTGTTAAATCCAAAAAATGAAAAAGGTAAAATTACTTTAATTTCAAGATTTGGTCATCAAAATGTAGAAAAGTTTTTACCTAAGTTAATTCGAAGAATTAAAAAAGAAGGTGTTAATGTTATTTGGTCATGTGATCCGATGCACGGAAACACAATAGTATCAACCACTGGTTTTAAAACTAGACCATTTAACAATGTGGTAAATGAAGTAAAGAATGTATTTGGTGTTCATCAATCAGAAGGTTCATACGCAGGTGGACTACATGTTGAAATGACTGGTCAAGATGTGACAGAGTGCACAGGCGGAGCTAGAAAAATATCAGATGCTGATTTATCAAGCAGATATCATACTCATTGTGATCCAAGATTAAATTCAGATCAGGCCCTAGAATTAGCTTTTTTAATTTCAGATGAGATCAAAAAGAATAGCAGCTATTCTAAAAATGCCATCCAAGCGGCATCTTAAGCTATTGCTATCTGTATCGAGATAATTAAATACAACATTATGAATCCTAAAGAAAAAATAAAATTTATATCAAATTGGATTAAATCTTATGCAGAGGGAATGCCTTCAAAAGCAGAATCTTTAGTGATAGGTATCTCAGGCGGTATAGACTCGTCTGTTTCAAGCACATTAAGTGCTATGACCGGTTTAAGAACAATAGTTCTTACTATGCCAATCAAACAAATAGAAAGCCAACACGATTTAAGCTTAAAACACCAAAATTGGTTAGTTAAGAATTTCAAAAATGTTGAGGCTCACACTATTAGCTTAGATAAACTATTTGAGACTTTTTCATTAACATTAAATAAATTTGATAATGAACATGGTTTTGCAAATTCTAGAGCAAGGTTAAGAATGACAACACTTTACCAAGTTGCTGCAGCAAATAAGGGAATCGTCGTTGGCACTGGTAATAAAGTGGAAGACTTTGGTGTTGGATTTTATACAAAATATGGAGATGGTGGAGTAGACATTTCACCAATAGCAGATTGTAATAAAACTGAAGTTTGGGAATTAGGGAAAGAATTAGGAATATTAAAAGAAATTATTGATGCTCCGCCAACGGATGGTTTATGGGACGATGGTAGGACTGACGAAGGACAACTTGGGTTTAGTTACAATGAATTAGAGGATGCAATGAGTAATCCCGACTCACCTCATAAAGCTAAATACGAAAAAATTAGAAAACAAAATTTGCATAAAATGGACCCTATTCCTGTATGCAAAATTCCTAGTTAATCAATTAGATTAACAAATCATCAAATAAGGTATATTTCTTAATCAACTGATATGGATATTTTTTTAACAAATAATTTAAGTAATAAAAAAGAACTTTTTACTCCTAAAGATAAAAAAAATGTGGGAATGTATGTTTGTGGTCCAACAGTTTATGATGATCCTCATATAGGAAATGCAAGACCGCTAGTAATTTTTGATATTTTATTTAAATTACTAAAAAATAACTTTTCAAAAGTAACTTATGTAAGAAATATAACTGATATAGATGATAAAATTATCAAATCTTCTCAGGAACAAAAAATTTCAACAAAAGAACTTACAGAAAAAGTAACTTCAAGTTTTTTAAAAGATTGTGAGTTTCTAAATTGTGAAAATCCTACTCATCAGCCAAAAGCAACAGAGTATATCGATCTTATGATTCAAATGATAAATGATTTAATTAATAAAGGGTTTGCATATGAAAATAAAGAACATGTTTATTTTGAGGTTAAAAAATTTTCTGATTATGGAAAATTATCTAATAAAAAGTTAGAAGATTTAGTTGCAGGATCTAGAGTAGAAATAAGTGAAAATAAAAAAAATTCAGAGGACTTTGTTTTATGGAAACCATCTAATCAGGATGAGCCTGCTTGGGACTCACCTTGGGGCAAAGGTAGGCCAGGTTGGCATTTAGAGTGTTCAGCAATGTCGAAAAAATTTTTAGGTGATGAATTTGATATTCATGGTGGAGGTATAGACTTAATTTTTCCACATCACGAAAATGAAATAGCACAATCTAGATGTGCAAATGATACGAAAGTTTTTGCAAATTATTGGATCCACAATGCATTTATTACCTTATCCAACGAAAAAATGGCAAAGTCTCAAGGTAATATTCTTAAAATAAAAGATTTTAGAAATAAAATTAGTGGTCAAATAATTAGACTAGCTTTAATGAGTGCTCACTATAAACAACCATTAGATTGGAATGATAAACTTTTAAGTGATTGTGAAAGTACTCTAGATAAATGGTATAAAGTTTATTCATCAAATCTTAAATCTGTCAAAGTATCAGATGAAATTTTAAAACCATTATACGAAGATTTGAATACTCCTGGATATATTGCCAATCTTCACAAGTTATATGAAAAAGCTAATAAAGGTGAACACGTAGACCTATTTGTTTCAGCATGTAAATTTATTGGTTTGATGAATGAAACTAGTGAACAATGGAATGATTTTAAAAAGAATAGAGTATTAATTACTGAGTCTGAAATTAAAAATATGCTTAGTTTAAGAGATAAGGCTAGAGAAAATAAGAATTATAAAGAGGCAGATAGAATTCGAGATGAGCTTTTAGACAAAGGTGTTTTATTAGAGGATAAAGATGGTAAAACACTGTGGAAATTTAAATGAGTAAAGAAAGATTATATATATTCGATACAACTCTTAGAGATGGAGCTCAAACACAAGGTGTTGATTTTTCTTTAGAGGATAAAGAAAAAATTGCTTTAGCTTTAGACAATCTTGGTGTGGATTATATAGAGGCAGGATGGCCTGGGGCAAATCCAACAGATACTGAATTTTTTCAAAAAAAATATAATTTTAAAAATTCAAAATTAACTTCTTTTGGAATGACCAAGAGATCAGGACGAAGTGCAGAAAATGATACTGGTTTATCAGCACTTATGAACTCGAATACTTCTGCCGTATGTTTAGTGGGTAAGTCTTGGGATTTTCATGTTGATGTTGCTTTAGGAATAACAAATAAAGAAAATTTAGACAATATTTCCGAAAGCGCTAAACATTTTGTTAAAGCAAAAAAAGAATTCATGTTTGATGCAGAACATTTTTTTGATGGCTACAAAGCAAACTCAAAATATGCACTTGAATGTATTAAAGCTGCTTATGATCAAGGTGCTAGATGGGTAGTGCTATGTGATACAAATGGTGGAACACTTCCTCATGAAGTTACTCAAATAGTAAATGAAGTTTCAAAAGTGATTCCTGGAAAGAATTTAGGTATCCATGCACATAATGATACAGGTAATGCAGTGGCCAACTCATTAGCAGCAGTGATGTCTGGCGCTAGACAAATTCAGGGTACAATAAATGGATTAGGTGAAAGATGTGGAAATGCAAATTTGATGTCGTTAATACCCACTTTTTTTTTGAAAAAAGATTTTTCATCTAAATTTGAAATTGGAATAAAATCAGAAAACATAAAAAAATTAACTGATTGTTCAAGATTATTAGATGAAATTTTAAACAGAAAACCCAACCAACATTTACCATATGTTGGTGCAGCAGCTTTTTCGCATAAAGGAGGATTACATGTATCAGCTGTTCAAAAAGATCCAAAAACTTATGAGCATATCAATCCTGAAGAAGTTGGAAATACACGAAATATTGTTGTTTCAGATCAATCTGGGAAATCAAATATAATTTCCAGACTGAAAAGTATCAACGTTAACATTCAGGAAAGTGATCCAAAAATTAAAAAATTATTAGACGAAGTAAAAGATAGAGAATTTATTGGTTATAGTTATGATGGTGCTGATGCATCATTTGAATTATTGGCTAGAAGAATCATTGGAGAAATACCAAGATATATTTCAATTAACGAATATGATGTTTCGGTAAAAAAAAATAAATCTGGTGAAATTGTATCCTCTGCAAAAGCACAATTAGAAGTTGATGGCGAAAAAATTATGTGTGAAGGAGAGGGGAATGGGCCAGTAAATGCTCTTGATAATGCTATAAGACAAAACGTTGATAGACTTGCAAAATATTCTAAATATTTAAAAGATTTAAAACTAGTTGATTACAAAGTAAGAATTTTAAATACTGGGACTGAGGCTGTAACCAGAGTATCAATTGAAAGCACAGATTCAAAAGGAAAAAATTGGTTTACTATTGGTGTGTCGACAAACATAATTGATGCTTCATTCAAAGCATTGATTGATAGTTTAGATTATAAACTATTTAAGGATAACGCTCCTGCTAGTAAATAAATGAGTGAAAAAAATATTTCTTTCATTTTACACAAACCACAATTATCAGAAAATATTGGAGCTTGTGCCAGAGCTATAAAAAACTTTAGATTTAAGAAATTAGTCTTAATTAATCCAAAACCAATTTTTCCTAATGATAAAATTTTGGCTACATCAGTTGGAGCAAAAGATATTATAAGTCATAGTAAAAATTACGATAATCTAGAAAAAGCTTTAGACAAAATAGATATTTTAATTGCCACTTCTGCAAGATTTAGAAATAAGAATATTAAACACATTAAATTAGAGGATTTAAAAAAAATAAATTTTAAAAAGAAAATTGGTTTTTTATTTGGTTCAGAGGCATCAGGATTGTCAAATGACGAGATAAGCTACGCGAGTTATACTTTACAAATACCAACTAATCCTGACTTCAAATCTCTTAATTTATCTCATAGTTTAATCATAATTGCTCAATACGTTTCAAGTCTTCTTAAAATAAAAAATGCTCCATTTAGAAAATCTAAAAAAGTTAAATCAGCTAGTAAAAAAGAAATACAATCTATGTTAAATCTTTGTATTAATAATTTAGATGAGATAAATTTTTTTAGACCTAAGGAAAAAAGACCAAAAATGCTAGAGAACCTTAGAAATATTTTTTATAAAATGGACTTATCCGATAAAGAAACACGTATATTATCTGGTGTATTTGCAAGTTTAGGTAAAAAACGTTGATTGACAAAATAATGAGTAAGTTTATAAGACCCTCTATCATATGACAAAACGATTAAACTCTAAACACAAAGTAGATAGAAGATTAAAAGTAAATCTATGGGGTAGACCGAAAAGCCCATTTAACACAAGAGCTTATGGACCGGGTCAACATGGTCAAACGAAAACTTCAAAACCCTCAGATTATGGAATTCAATTACAAGCAAAACAAAAATTAAAAGCCTACTACGGTAATATAAATGAAAGACAATTTAGAAATATTTATAAAAAAGCGAGTATGCTAAAAGGTGATACCAGTGAAAATTTAATTGGTTTACTTGAGCGAAGACTAGACTCAGTCATTTACAGAGCAAAATTTGCAACAACTATTTTCTCAGCTAGACAATTAATTAATCATGGTCACGTTAAAGTAAATGGAAAAAAAGTTAATATAGGAAGTGCTTTGGTAAGAGAAGAAGATACAATCGAAATAAGAGATAAATCAAAACAATTAGCCAATGTCGATATTGCCTTAGCGAATAAAGAAAGAGAAACTCCAGAATATATTCAAATGGATGAAAAAAATAAGAAGTTTAAGTTTGTAAGAATTCCTAAGTTTGAAGAAGTGCCTTATCCTGTTGTAATGGAACCTAATTTAGTAATTGAATATTATTCAAGATAATAACTATTTCTTATAATTTATATTCTTATCATCAAAAACTTTTTTTAGCTCACCACTTTCATACATCTCTTTAATGATATCACAACCACCAATGAATTCTTTTTTAATATAAAGCTGAGGAATAGTAGGCCAATCACTATAAACTTTTATTCCTTCTCTCAATAACTGGTCTTCCAATACATTTACTCCTTTATAATTCACTTCTAATATTTTTAGTATATTAGATACGGCCATTGAAAATCCACATTGCGGTGCATCTGGAGTTCCTTTCATAAATAAACATACCTCGTTATTATCTATGTGATTTTTTATTAAATTCTTAGTTTGATCATCCATTATTGTTCCTTAGTTTTAATTGCAAGCGCATGTAATTCATTACCCATTTTACCTTTTAAAGAATTATAAACCATTTTATGTTGTTCAATTTTACTTTTACCTGAAAAACTTGATGATGTAATAGTTGCAGAATAATGATTACCATCGCCAGCTAAATCTTGAATTTCAACTAAAGCATCTGGTAATGCTTCTTTTATATGTTTCTCAATTTCTTTTAGATCCATTGCCATTAAGCACTCATATAGTTTGTTAACCAATTTGTATAATATGACTTTAATTCGTCAATTGTAAGTTTTGTCTTTTGATTAATAATCATCTCTTTGTCAGTAATAATCCCTAATTCATCATAATGAACTGAATTTTTGTCTAATAAATTAGTTACCTCTTTTAGATCCTCAGGTTTAATTTCAATAATATATCTCCCCTGATCTTCACAGAATAGGTATTCTAGTTCATTAACAAAATTGTTAGCTTTTTTTAATTTGATTCCCTTATTTCCTTGAATACACATTTTGCTAATAGCAGTTATAAGACCTCCTAAAGAAATATCATGCGCACTTTGAATATAATCTTTATTAATTAAATTTAACAAAGACTCTCCATTATTTTTTTCATTAAATAAATTAACCTCAGGCGGAGGACCATTCTTTTCATCTAAAATTGCTCTAGCAAATAAACTTTGATCAATATGTCCCTCGGTTTTACCTATGACTAAAACTAAATTATCAATCTTTTTGAAATCCATGGTCACCATTTTTTTATAGTCTTTAATTAAACCTACACCACCAATTGACGGCGTTGGTTTAATTCCCACCTCTTTAGTTTGATTATAAAAAGATACATTTCCAGAAACTACTGGAAAATTCAAATATTTGCTCGCTTCCCCAATTCCTTGCACACACTCAACAAACTCTCCCATGTTATTCTCATTCTCTGGGCTTCCAAAATTTAAACAATTTGTAATTGCAATGGGAGTTGCTCCAACTGATATTAAATTTCTCCAACTTTCTGCAACAACCTGTTTGCCACCGGTAAGGGGATGTGCCCAACAATAAACAGCTGAAGAGTCAACAGATGCAGCTACGGCTTTATCTGTGCCATGAACTCTCACAACACCAGAGTCTCCTCCAGGTTTTTGGATTGTATCTCCCATAACTGTATGATCATATTGTCTCCATATCCATTCTTTACTACAAATATTTTGATTGGATAAAACTTTTTTTAAAACATCTTTTATATTTAATTTCTTATAAATATCTTTTTTAATTTTATTTTTTTTTGGTAATTTAGTTTTTTTCCATTTTCGATTATACATTGGTGAGTCTTCAACTAAAGTTTTAACGGGTATGTTAGCAACTTGCTTGTTATCGAAAAATAGTTCAATTTTTTTTGTATTAGTTGTTTTACCAATTATAGCAAAATCTAAATTCCATTTATCAAATATTTTTTTTGCTAAATCCTCTTTTCCATTTTCTAAAACAATAAGCATTCTTTCTTGGCTTTCAGAAAGCATTATTTCATAAGGTGTCATTTTTGTTTCTCTACAAGGAACTTTATCTAGATTAATTTCGATACCCAGATTTCCTTTTGAGGCCATTTCAATACTTGATGATGTTAGTCCAGCTGCACCCATATCTTGAATAGCTATAATTGAGTCTCCAGCCATTAATTCTAAACATGCTTCTAAAAGTAGTTTTTCTGTAAATGGATCTCCTACTTGGACTGTAGGTTTTTTTTCCTCAATCTTTTCATCAAAACTTGCAGAGGCCATACTAGCTCCATGAATACCATCTCTTCCAGTTTTTGATCCGACATAGATTACAGGTTTATTTAAACCTGCAGCTTTGGAGTAAAAAATCTTATTTTTTTTGACAAGACCCAATGTCATTGCATTAACTAAAATATTTCCGTTGTAAGAACTATCAAAGGATGTTTGCCCAGCTATCGTTGGTACTCCCATACAATTTCCATATCCTCCAATTCCATGCACAACCCCACGCAAAAGATTTTTTGTCTTTTTATGCTGTGGTGATCCAAAATGTATTGAGTTTAAATTAGCTATTGGTCTTGCTCCCATTGTAAATACATCTCTCATAATGCCCCCAACACCTGTTGCAGCTCCTTGGTATGGTTCAATAAAGGAAGGATGATTATGACTTTCAATTTTAAAAACTATTGCATCACCATCTTCAATGTCTATGACACCTGCATTTTCTCCTGGTCCTTGAATTACCTTTTTTCCTTTTGTGGGTAATTTTTTTAAATGAAGTCTTGAAGATTTATATGAACAGTGTTCATTCCACATTGCAGAAAAAATTCCAAGTTCTGTAAGATTAGGCGATCTTTTTAATAGATCACAAATTTTTTTATACTCATCTTTCTTTAGACCGTGGTCTATTGCTATTTGTTCATTAACTTCCATTATTTGATATTATTAATTAGATTTTTAAAGAAAATTGAGCCATCTTCACCAGATAAACTTTGATCAATCATTCTTTCTGGGTGTGGCATCATTCCTAATACATTTTTTTCTTTATTAAAAATTCCTGCAATATTTTTTAAAGATCCATTTGGGTTAAATTGATCCTCAACTTTACCCTCATTATTGCAATAATAAATTGCTATTTGATTATTATCTTCAATTTCTTTTAATTGATCTTTTGTACAAAAGTAGTTTCCTTCGTTATGGGCAATATGAAATTCTAAAACTTTTTTATCAAGATTTTTAAAATAAGTATTTTCTTTGTTATCTAATTTTACAAAAACGTTTTTACAGATAAACTCTAGATATTTATTTCTAAGTAGCACACCAGGCACTAATCCAGTTTCAACTAATATTTGAAATCCATTACAAATACCCATGACCAAACCACCAGATTTTGCAAAATTGATGACTGATTGCATTATTTTTGATTTAGCAGCCATGCTGCCACAACGAAGATAATCACCATAAGAAAACCCACCAGGTAGAACAACTAAATCACTTTTTGGTAATTCATTATCATTATGCCAAACCATTGAATTTTTGAATCCAAATTTCTTTAACGCAACATCCATATCTCGATCACAATTTGAACCAGGAAAGGTTATTACAGATGATTTCATTAATTATTGTGTTCCAATAATTTTATAATTTTCAATAACAAGATTCGCCAAAAGTTTTTTACACATATTCTCGACTAAATCTTTTGCTTTTTCAGGATCTTCTTCCTTTACTTCAATTTCAAAATATTTTCCCTGTCTAACTTCATTTATATCTTTAAAACCCATACCGTCTAAAGTTTGATGGATAACTTTACCTTGGGGATCTAATACATCTTTCTTAAGTGTAATTATTGCAGATATTTTCATTTATTTTTTTTTTTGACTGAGGATAATTTAGTAACATTTACAGCAGATACATTCGATTGCTCATGAAGAATACCCAGTCTTTTTGCAACTTCAGTATAAGCAGGTATGAGATC
>CACEDG010000010.1 GCA_902558225.1 uncultured Pelagibacteraceae bacterium
GACATTGATAAACGTCTTTACAATGAAGATATCAAAGCTTCAATCGTTCATGTTGAAATGCTTTTTAAACAAAAAATAATTTCTTTTAAAATCAAAAACAAAATTGTTTATGGTTTAAATAAAATTCATAAAGAAATAACAAATAAAAAATTTGAGTTTAACAAAAAATATGAAGATATACACATGAATATTGAAAAAAGACTATTTCAAATTATTGGTGAAGATGCGGGTTATGTTCACACAGCAAGATCACGAAACGATCAAGTAATTACTGATTTTAAAATTTGGATAAAAAATTCAACCTATGACATTAATGATAATATTAATAAAATTATAAGAAACACAATTAAGTTAGCTGAAAAAAATATCGAAACTATTATGCCAGGTTTTACACATCTTAAAAATGCACAAGTTATATCTTTTGCACATTACTTAATGTCTTATGTAGAAATGTTTAATAGAGATAAAAAAAGATTTCTTAATAATCTAGAAAGTTTAAACGAAAATCCTTTAGGTGTTGCTGCCTTAGCTGGTACATCATTTAATATAGATAGAAATTTCACAACAAAAAAACTTGGTTTTCAAAAACCTACTAATAATTCTATCGACACAGTTTCAGATAGAGATTTTGTTTTAGACTTTTTATTTGCTGCCTCCTTATGTGCAATGCATTTATCTAGAATAGCTGAAGAACTTATTATTTGGAATTCTGATGGTTTTAATTTAATAAAACTGTCAGACAAAGTTGTGACTGGATCATCTATAATGCCACAAAAAAAAAATCCTGACCTTTTAGAATATCTTCGGGGAAAATCAGGAAGCATTTACGGAAATTTATTTTCTATGCTTACAATTTTAAAAGGTTTACCATTATCTTATTTTAAAGATTTGCAGGATGATAAAGAAATTCTTTTTAAATCTTACGATAATTTAAATAATTGTCTTAAAATTTTTGATGAAATTCTTAAAAACTTTTCACCAAATAAAAACAAAATGTTAGAACTTGCTAATTCAGGATACACAACAGCGACCGATTTGGCAGATTATCTTGTTAAAAATCATTCAATGTCATTTAGAAAGGCATATCAAAAAACTGCAGCGGTAGTTAATTATGCAGAAAAGAAAAAAAAGAAATTAAATGAGCTGTCTATTGAAGAATTAAAAAAGATCGAGCCTAAACTTAAAGATGATGTTTTGAATGTATTTAATTTAAAAAATTCAATTAATTCAAAAAAATCATATGGTGGAAC
The DNA here is from genome assembly GCA_902558225.1 of uncultured Pelagibacteraceae bacterium. GTDB lineage: Bacteria > Pseudomonadota > Alphaproteobacteria > Pelagibacterales > Pelagibacteraceae > Pelagibacter. The sequence goes on from CACEDG010000010.1 coordinate 1,251, forward strand.
TTCTTTTGATAATATTAAAAAAATGATAATGAAATATAAAAAAGAAAAATGATAAAAAAAATTACTTTAATTATATTATTATTTTGCGCGGTTATTTCTTGTGGCAAGAAGGGTGATCCTGAGTATATAGATCCTAACAAAAAAGTAATGTCACAAAAAATTTTAACTAGTGTATCTTAATGAAATATATAAATAAAAAACTAACAATAGAAAAAGTTAATTTCCAAAAAATTGCGAATAAATTTGGGACTCCTTTTTATTCTTATTCATATTCGAAATTAAAAGAAAATATTACAAATTTTAAAAGTTCATTCAAAACATTTTCTCCATTAATCTGTTTTGCAATAAAATCTAATACGAATATAAATTTAATTCGAGAAATAAGAAAACTTGGATTAGGAGCTGACGTCGTCTCGATTGGCGAGCTAATGTTGGCCCTAAAAGCTGGAATAAATCCCAAAAAAATAGTATTTTCAGGAGTTGGTAAAACATCAACTGAAATAAGTTTTGCAATTGAAAAAAAAATTTTACTTATTAATGCAGAATCATTAAGTGAAATAAAGGAAATAAACAGAATTGCAAAATCTAAAAATAGAACAATAAAAATTGGTGTAAGACTAAATCCTAACACGGACGCTAAAACACTTAATCAAATCTCTACTGGTAAAAAAGAAAATAAATTTGGTGTGAACAAAAATACATTTTACCAAATTGTCAATTATTGTAAAAATTCAAAAAATGTTGATTTAAAGTGTTTGAGTGTTCATATAGGCAGCCAAATTTTAGATAATAAGCCATACGAAAAAATGCTCAGAACTGTAAGTAAAATTTTAAGTGAAATTAATTACGAATTTGAATTTGTAGATCTTGGTGGGGGTATGGGTATTAAATACTCTAATAGTAGTAAAAAACTAAATTATAAAAAATATAACTCTTCTATATGTAAATTTCTAGATAAGCATAAAGTTAAAATTATATTTGAACCAGGTAGGTCAATTATAGGTGATACGGGAACATTAGTAACTAAAGTAATCTATATAAAAGACAGTGGAAGAAAAAAATTTATAATTTTAGATGCAGCAATGAATGACTTGATGAGACCAGCTTTATATGGTGCATTACATAAAACTTTGCCTGTAACAAAGTCTAATTTAATGACTAAAAAAACATATGAATTTGTAGGACCTATTTGTGAAAGTACAGATAAATTTATTACATTAAAAAGATTTCAAAAATTAAAAGAAAAAGATCTAATTGCTATTTGCGATGTAGGAGCTTACGGGATGTCACTTAGCTCAAATTATAATTTAAGACCAAGGCCAGTAGAATTATTAGTAAAAGGATCTAAAATTAAAGTAATTAGAAAAAGACAAAAGTATAAAGATATAATTTAGCTTTTGATAAAAATGATAAGAGATTTTTTATTTTCATTAATTTTTTTTACTGGAATTATTTTGATTTCAATGATTTTTTTACCCTCTTTTTTTTTACCAAATCGGATTGTGTTGATAGGTGGTAAATTAATGGGTTATTGGGCGGGGTTTTGTTTAAGATTTGTTCTGTCAGTCAAAATTTCTATTAAAGGAAAAGAAAATATCATCACTAATGAAAAATTTTTTATCGCAGCATCTCATCAATCAATGTTTGAAACCTTCTATTTACAAACAATATTTAAATCACCTGTATTTATTCTTAAAAAAGAATTGTTATGGATTCCAATATTTGGTTGGTATTTAAAAAAAATAGGATCGATATCAATAAAAAGAAATCAAGTTACAAAAGATAATTTGGGTTTTTTTGATCATATCTCAAAAATTGTAAATCAATCTGATAGACCACTTATTATATTTCCTCAGGGAACTAGAGTTCTTCCAAATGAAAGGCCACCATTTAAAAAAGGTGCCCATAGGATATATGAACAACTCAATGTAGCTTGTCAACCAGTTGCAATTAATTCTGGATATGTTTGGCCTAAAAAAGGTTTGAAAAACGGAAACAAAGATATTGTAATCTCTATTTTGAAACCAATTCCATCAGGATTAGACCGAGAGAATTTTATTAAAATTCTTGAAAGAAATATATATTCAGAATTAGACTCTCTTAATTAGCCTTTCATAGGCATAACAACAAAAATACTATCAAAATCTCCCGGATCTTTTATCAAAGCTGGAGAACCAGTTTCATTAAAGAATATTTCCACCTTTTCTCCATCTAGTTGGGTTGCTACATCAATTAAATATCGCGAATTAAAACTTATTTCTAAATTATGATCAAACTTCACAGTTAGACTCTCTTTTCCATCACCACTGTTAGTATTATTTACTGACAAATCTAGGTTACCTTTTGATAAATTAAATTTTACACCATCCTTTTTATCAGATGAGACTGATGCGACACGATCGACTGAATCTAAAAATAATTTTAAATCTACTTCTAATTTTTTTTGATTATTTTTTGGTATTACTTGTATGTAATTAGGAAATTTACCATCAATTAATTTTGATATCAAAATACTTTTATTGAGCTCAAATTTAATCTTAGATTTGATATTTGATATGATTACCTCTCCATCGTAATTATCTAATAAAGAACATAGTTGAAAGATTGTTTTCTTAGGTAATATTATTGGTTCAAAATTTATTTTTTGATCTAATCTTATTTTAGAAATCGACATTCTATGACTGTCTGTGGCAACTGCTGTTAAATAATTCTTATCTTCTACCTCTGTTTGGTGAAAATAAATCCCGCTTAAATAATGTCTTGTTTCATCATTTGATATCGAAAATTTACATTTATTAAGTAATTTTAAAAGGTGTTTGGATTTTATTGAAAATTGACTTTGATTGAAATTTTCCTCATTTAATGGGAATTCAGAGGCCGGCATACAATTTAAATTAAAAAAAGATTTTTCAGACTCCAAATGTAGTTTACTTGAGTCGGTCAAGTTAAGGCTAATTTTTTTTCCAGAGGAAAATTTTCTTACTATATCATACATTACTGAAGATGTTGTTGTTGTTTTTCCCTCCTCTAAAATTTCAATATTTTCGATTTCGTGTATAAATATTAAATCTAAATCTGTAGCAGTAATTGTTAATTTTGAGTTTTGAGCATCTAGTAAGATATTTGATAAAATTGGTAAAGTGTTTCTTTTTTCAATAACACCCTGACAAAAATTTAATGCTTGCTGTAAATCTTGTTGATTTATATTAAATTTCATTTTCTTTATTGTTATACAATATTTGATTTTTTAATTTATTTATGTTCTCAACCATCTCAGGATCTTTGTCTTTCAATTTTTCAATTGTTTTAACTGAATGAATTATTGTTGTATGATCTCTATTTGAAAATTCACGACCGATTTCAGGTAGTGACTTTGAGGTCAAAATCTTCGTCAAATATATAGCTGTTTGCCTTGGTCTCACTAGATATCTTGATCTCCTTGATGAAAGCATTTCATTTTTGCTGATCTTAAAAAATTTACAAACTAATGTTTGAATTAAATCAATCGTAACTTTATTTTCTGCGAGATTAAGTAGATCCTTTAGAACAATTTTTATTTCTGCAAGATTTGGTATTTTGTTATAAATTCTTGAGAATGATACAGTTCTATTAATTGCACCTACCAGCTCTCGCACACTTGCAGTAATTTCTAAACTAATAAAATCTTGTATATCTTTTGAAATTTTAATTTGGTCAGGATATAGAGTATTTAGTTCATCTATTTTTTTTTCAACTATTTTTTTTCTCAATTCAAGATCTGGTTTTTGAATATCTACAACTAATCCTCCTGAAAATCTGGATTTAATCCTTTCTTGAATCCTAGAAAGTTTATTTGGTGCTCTATCTGCTGAGACAACAATTTTTGAGCCTTTATCAAGTAATGCATTAAAAGTATGAAAAAACTCTTCTTGCATCGCCTCCTTGCCATTCATAAATTGAATATCATCTATCAATAAAACATCTGTATTTCTGAAGTATTCTTTAAATTTTACCATATCATTTGCTTTAATAGATTTTACAAATTGATACATAAAGCGTTCCGCTGAGACAAACATAACTTTATTGGCTTTCTTTAATTCAATTCCAATAGAATTCAAAAGATGAGTTTTTCCCATCCCGACTCCCCCATAAATATATAATGGATTATAATTAGTTATATTTTCTGATGCTTTAATTGAAGCTTCATAGGCAAGTTTATTACTTGATCCTGTTATAAAATTGTCAAACCTTTTATTAGGATCTATTCGATTATATTGAAGATATGAGTCTTTTATAAATGATACATTTTCTTTTTTTTCTAAAGATTTAAAATTTGAATTATTATCATTTTTTTCATTAATTTTTTCGTCAATTTTAAGCTCAATTCTGACGATTTCTTTCCTATAATTCTTTACTGTTGCAAGTATCTGATCTAAATATCTTGATGTAATCCAATCTCTAATAAATCTTGTTGGCACAGATAGTAATAAATAATTACTAAATTCTTCAACAAAAATAATTTTTTTTAACCAACTTTCATAAATCTCTACACCCAATTTACTTTTCATTTCCGATTGGACTTCAGTCCATTTAATTTTTTCAGATTTTATTTCATTTAAATTATTATTTATTTTTGAATTATTCATATAACTGGAAGAAGTTTAGTTAGAACTATAATAGAAAATTTTTCAACAAATAATTTTAAAAATTAGAAAAAATATAAAATCTAGGATTGTTCAACTGATGTTATATAAAAAAAATTTATTTTTTTTTATAAATAAAATTTATAATTGAATAAAATATATTTATTTATTTACTAAATCTAAATATAGTATTTTAGACAACGATGATGTCAGATTGTGTAGCTCTAGAGGTTGTATCTCTAAAAAACCTTAAGTGTAAGACTATAATGATGCTATCTTTTTTGAAATTCTTGAAACATTCCTTGAAGCGTTTTTTTTTTTTATTATTCCTGTCTTCGCTATTTTCATAAGTTCAGAATTCAACTTAGGTAAGAATTTTATCGCTTCTGACTTCTTTTTTTTTTCAATTAAAAGTTTCATTTTTTTAATTGCATTTTTGTATCTGCTTTTTCTGATTTTATTTACAGCAGTTTGTTTTGATATTCTTCTTATTCTTTTAATTGCAGACTTTGTATTGGCCATGATTGCAGGGGTATAACTCTTGAATTTATATCGGTCAATCAAATAATTTATTATTTTTGACAAATATTACAAAAAAAAGAGGACCTGTTAGCTATCATTTTTTTTTTTATAATTCCTTTACAATCATATCGCATACAATTTAATCTATTTCTTTCATAAACATTAAAATTTTTTTGAAAATTTCCAGATTTACCTAATGTATTCTTAAAATCCCTAATACTTGAACCACCCTTTTTAATCGCATTAATTAAAACCTTTTTTGAATTTAATATTAATTTTTTACAATCTTTCTTGCTTAGAAATGATGCTTTTTTTTCAGGATTAATTTTACTTAAAAATAAGATTTCACTTGCATAAATGTTTCCTATTCCCGATACAAAATTTTGATCTAACAAGAAATTTTTAATACTCTTTTTTTTTCCTTTAAAAAAAGAAAATACATAATCTAGATCAAACTCTTTTTGAAAAGGCTCAGGTCCAAGATGAGATAATCTTTTTTTTAAAAGATTATCATTAGCCAAAAATTCAAAAAACCCAAATCTTCGAGGATCGTTATACACAATTTTAAAATCATTGAAGAAAATTTCTACATGATTATGTTTTTTTGGTATCAGAGGTGAGCTATAAAAACTTGTGTTTGTTACTAAATTTTTTTTTTTTTTATTCAACAGATGAACCGTTCCAGACATACCAAGATGTAAAAGACAATAACTTTTATCTGATAAGCAAATAATCAAATATTTTGAAAACCTTTTTACTTTAATTATCTTTTTTCCTTCTATGTGTTTTGCGAAATTTTGGGGAATTTTTAATCTTAAATTTCTATTTCTAACTAATACTTTTTTTACCTTTTTTTGTCTGGTTCTTCTGTCAAGAGATTGACGGACAATTTCTACTTCTGGTAATTCTGGCATTTAATACTATATTGATTATATATTTTTGAATTATGCAACAATACTTACAAAATAAAAAGGGACTAGTCCAAAGTGTTTTTAATCAAGTTTATGATCGCTATGATCTGATGAATGATTTTATGTCATTAGGTATTCATAGATTATGGAAAAAAAGTCTTTTAAGTATGATGAATCCCTCATCCAATCAAAGCTTGATTGATGTTGCTTGTGGTACAGGGGACATTGCCAAACTTTTTTTAAAACATGTAAATAAAACAGCTCAAGTCACGTGTGTAGATCCTAACAATGCAATGATTAGCAAAGGTAAAGAAAAATTATCTAAATTTGAAAACATAAATTGGATCATCTCTCCAGCTGAAAAAATTCCTCTGCACGACAATTTATTCGATTTTTATACTATAAGTTTTGGTTTAAGAAACACAGCCAACATTGATAGAGCATTATCAGAAGCCTATAGAGTTTTAAAGCCTGGAGGTCGCTTTTTATGTTTAGAATTTTCAAAAATTCAAAATATAAATTTGGAAACACTTTATAAAAATTATTCTAAGCTAATTCCATATATTGGAAAACTTGTTGTTGGCGAAAGACAGCCTTATGAATATCTTGTCAAAAGTATAGAAAATTTTCTTAATCAAGAGGAATTAATTGATGCAATGGGAAAGAGTAATTTTGAAAAATGCACTTATAGAAATTTATCTGGTGGCATTGTTTCTATTCACAGTGGTTGGAAAGTTTGATGATTAAAAAATTAATAATTCTATTTAAACTTGGAAGAAAAGTAGCTTGTTCTGATATACTGAATATTATATCAAAATTTAAAGAACCGCCATTAGCCATTAAAATTTTGTTTAAATTATTATCTTTTTCTTTTTCAAAAAAAAAACAAATAAATATTAGCAAAAATGAAGGAGAAAAATTATCTCAATCACTAGAGTCAATGGGGACAACATTTATCAAACTTGGTCAATTTTTAGCTACAAGACCCGATATAATTGGTGAGGAGCTTTCTAAAGAACTTGAAAATCTTCAAGATAAGTTACCACCTTTTTCTTTATTGCAAGCGAAAGAAATTATTAAAAATGATTTAGGTAATGAGACCTATAACTCTATAATAAATTTGACTGAACCAGTTGCTGCTGCTTCAATAGCTCAAGTTCATAAAGCACAAATTGATGATAATGGAGTTATCAAAGATGTAGCAATAAAAATTTTAAGGCCAGATATAAAAAAAATATTTAATGAGGAAATTGATGCGATTATGCTTTTTGCCTTTTTAATTGAATCATTCATTAAAAAAACAAAACGACTTAAATTAGTAGAGGTTGTTTTTTTGCTAAAAGAAATCACAAATTTAGAAATGGATCTGAGATTCGAAGCTGCTGCTGCAAATGAATATGCAGAAAATACAAAAAATGATGTTGGATTTAGAGTTCCAGAAATTTATTGGAATTATACTAGCGAAAATGTGATGACCTTAGATTGGGTTGATGGAATATCTATTCGAGAAACGGAGGAGTTGAAAAATAAAGAATTTAATACTGAAAAAATAGCTGAAGATATTATACAAAATTTTTTAAGACATGCTGTAAGAGACGGATTTTTTCATGCTGATATGCATCAAGGAAATATATTTATAGATAATGACGGGCAAATTGTTCCTATTGACTTTGGAATAATGGGTAGATTAGATAAAATGAGTAAAAGATTTTTAGCTGAAATATTGTTTGGTTTTATTCAAAGAGATTATCGTAAAGTTGCTGAAGTTCATTTAATTGCAGGCCTAGTACCAAAAGAAGTTCCAATAGATGATTTAGCTCAAGCCTTAAGATCTATTGGAGAACCGATTTTTGGGCAAGCTGTAAAAGATATTTCTGGCGGAAAATTATTAAAGCAACTATTTGATGTAACAGAAAAATTTAATATGCAAACCCAACCACAGCTTTTAATGTTACAAAAAACAATGGTTGTAGTAGAAGGAGTTGCAAGAAAATTAAACCCTAACACAAATATTTGGACAACATCAAAACCTGTTCTTGAAAGTTGGCTTAAAGAGACGAAAGATCCAATGACTAAGCTTAATGAAACATTCCAAAATACAACTGAAGTGATCAAAAGATTACCAGAGTTTCCAGAAATAATGGATAAAGCTAATCAAGCTCTTACTTATTTGGCTAGTGGACAAATCCCACAAAACTCAAACTCCTACACAGCTTTAAATACTCAAAAATCAGAAATGACAGCTTTTAGAAATCAATCTATTATTGGTTTATTAGTTCTTGTAATTTTTGGTCTTTTAATATTTTAATTCAGCCAATGGGAAATTTATCAAATAAAAAAATTCTTTTTATAATATGTGGTGGCGTTTCTGCTTATAAGAGTCTTGAAACTATAAGAATTTTTAAAAAAAATAACGCTGAAATAAAAACAATTCTAACAAAAAATGCTAAGGAGTTTGTAACCCCATTATCTGTAGCCTCTTTATCCCAAGGCAAAGTTTATGATGACTTATTTAGTTTAGAAAATGAGACAGAAATGGATCATATCTCTCTTTCAAGATGGGCAGATGTAATAATTATTGCTCCTGCAACTGCAAACACTATTTCTAAGCTGAGTTATGGTTCCTCAGATGATTTAGCTTCGACTGTCACACTAGCTTCTAATAAACAAATTTTTTTAGCTCCTGCAATGAATGTTAGAATGTGGGAACACCAGTCTACACAGAAAAATTTAAAAGTTTTGAAAAGTTATGGTTACAAAATTATTGGTCCGGAAATAGGTGATATGGCTTGTGGTGAATATGGTGAGGGTAAAATGTCAGAACCTTTGAGTATTTATAACGAAATTCAAAATTTTTTATTAGAAAAAATCATAAATAACAAACTCAAAGCTCTTGTAACTGCTGGTCCAACTAATGAATATATAGACCCAGTAAGATTCATTACGAATAAATCAAGCGGTAAACAAGGTTACGAAATTGCAAAATCTCTTCATAAAAGAGGCTTTGATACAACTCTAATATCAGGACCCACAAGTCAAAAAATTGATGATGAAATTAAATTAATCCAGGTTGAAACAGCCGAAGAAATGTTTAAAGCTACACAAAAAAATCTACCAGCAGATATAGCTGTGTTCGCAGCAGCTGTTGGTGATTTTAAAGTAAGTCTCAAACAAAAAGAAAAAATAAAAAAACTAGATAATTTTACATTAAAACTTGAAAAAAATATTGACATTTTAAGCTATGTATCAAATCATAACTCTATGAGACCAAAAATTGTCGTAGGTTTTGCGGCTGAAACAACAAATATAAAAGAAAATGCTATTCAAAAGTTAAAAAATAAAAATTGTGATTGGATTATTGCCAATGATGTGTCAAAAAATGAAACTGGTTTCGACAGTGAAAATAATGATGTTACGATTTTCTATAAAAATAAAAATATGGAAACAGAAAGACTTTCATTAAAAAAAAAATCAGAAATATCAGAAGAAATTGTAGATAGATTAGTTGCTCAATTAAACTAATGGTAAAAGTTTTAATAAAAAAACTTGATCCATTAGTAAAATTACCTGAATATAAAACAAGTGGTGCCTCAGGTTTAGACTTGATGGCATTCATAAAAGAACCTATTGAAATAAAACCAAAAACTTCATCTTTAATACCTACAGGCTTATCAGTTGCATTTTCAGAGGATTATGAAATTCAAATAAGACCAAGATCCGGTTTAGCAGCAAAAAAGAATATAACAGTTTTAAATACTCCTGGGACAATTGATAGTGATTACAGAGGTGAAATTAAAGTTATCATATACAATCATGGAAATGAAAACTTTTTAGTTAATAATGGTGATAGAATAGCACAAATGATATTAGCACCTGTAGTCAAAATGGAATTAGAGGAAGTAAATAATTTGCCTGAATCTATTAGAGGAAAGGGTGGGTTTGGCTCAACAGGAAAATGAAAATAAAATTAAATAAAAATCAAATTGAAATGTTTTCAAGACAAATTGTTCTTAAAAATATTGGAATTATTGGTCAAGAAAAAATCATTAAATCTAAAGTATTAATAATAGGAATGGGTGGATTGGGATGCCCTGTAGCAGAATTTCTAGTGAGAGCTGGTGTCGGAACTATAGGAATAGTAGACTCTGATAGTATTGATTTATCTAATATTCATCGACAAAGTCTTTTTAATATTTCTGACCTTAAGAAATCTAAAGTTGATGTAGCAAAAAAAAAATTAAAAAAAATAAATTCAAAGGCAAAAATAGATTGCTACAAAACGAGATTTAATAAAAAGAATTGCAGTAGTATAGTCAAAAAATTTAACTTTATTGTAGATGGCTCTGACAATTTTGAAACGAAATTGTTAATTAATGACATATGCAAGAAAGAAAGAAAATTTCTTGTTACGGCTGCTATCAGTAAATTTGATGGACATATTTTTACGTTTAATTTTAAAGATAAGAAATCTCCTTGTCTAAGAAGTTTTTTTCAAGAGTATGAAATTTTAGATGATGTATTAGATTGTCAATTTGAAGGAGTTTTGGGAACAGTTGCTAACATCGTTGGTACCATACAAGCTAATGAAATTTTAAAAAAAATATTGAAAATTGGTAAAAGTCTCAATGGTAAAATCTTAATAATTGATTTACTAAATTTAAATTTTAGAAAAGTAAATTTGAGAAAAGTGTGAAATGAGAGAAAAAAATACAATTAAATTCATATTAATAATATTTATTTCTTTATTTTTTTTTTCAATAAGCTCTGCACAAGAAATTTATCTATCTCTAAAAAAAAATAAAGTTAATGTAAGATACGGTCCAGGTTTCGACACACCTATTAAGTTTATTTATAAAAAAAAAAATCTGCCTTTAAAGCAAATAGATAAAAAAGAAAATTGGAGAAGAGTAATCGACTTTAAAAACAACAATGGCTGGATACACTGGTCACAACTTAAACCAATTAATTCCATTATACCAATTGAGGATAAAATCCTTTTTAAAAAACCCTCAAACTTTTCAAAACCAGTGGCTAACATTAAAAAAGGAAGAGTGTTAATTATAAAAGAATGTTTAAATAATTGGTGCGAAATTAAAACTGATGAATTTACGGGGTGGATTAAAAAAAGCAATATTTGGGGATTATCAAACTAAGAGTTTTTAGATTTACTCGTCCACCACTTATCTAAAATAAAATACCAAATAGAGTTAGCTATTGGCTCCACGATTGCATCTGTAAGCGCAATCATAAAAGAAACATCAGCTACAAGCATTAACACTGTTATAGCAATTACAAAGTGTCCGATCGTATAAATAAACGTTCTTAAAAGTGAACCTTTGTTATTTGAATAAATTTGTCCAGCAGCTTTGAATATACCAGATGTTAACTCCATTATTTTTTAAACGGACTTTCAAGCACACATGCTACTAAGTGAACTCTAGCCTGTTCCCCACCATTAAAAAAATTATGATATTTTGTGTTATTTGTTATCCATACTTTACCATCAGCTGGAAGATGTTTTGCTACATTTTCAATAACCATAGAACATCCTTTATTAGTAATAATAGGTATATGTAACCTACATTCAGGATCTTTATGCCAGCTTAATGTTGATCTTGGTTCTTTTAACAAAAGTCTTACTCTACCTAATTTAAATCTTTTGCTTAATTCTTCATAAACTTCTTTAAAATATGTTTTTTCAAATTCAGGAACCAATTGTGTGTATCTAGACTCATCTATTTCAACATCTCTAGAAACTTCTTTTCCAGTTTCATCTGCAATAGTCCAATATTTTCCTCTTATATTGTTTCCTTCAATAGAACTTCTATCGTTTGGGATTTGGTTTAATGGTATAGCGCCAAAATGTGTAACCCCGGGGGAATTAAATTTTTTATTTTTTAAAATTTGATCTAAGTCGTTTCTCAATCTTGAGATATCAAAATTTAAATCAGGAACCTGATAAAAGTCCTCAAAATTTGTTGATGCCATTTTTTTTGTCTCGCTTTATTAAGTTTAGTTTAATCTTAAATCAAATCGATCAGAATTCATAACTTTTGCCCATGCTGCAATGAAATCTTTAACAAATTTTTCACCTGAGTCTTCACATGCATAGACTTCTGCTAGAGCTCTTAATTGAGAATTTGAACCAAAAATTAAATCAACTCTTGTTGCTTTCCATTTTGTTTTTTGTGTTTTTCTATCTTTTCCAACAAATGTCTGCTCTGATTTATCCTCTTCTTTCCAAGTAGTATTCATATCTAAAAGATTTACGAAATAATCATTTGTAAGAGAACCAGGTCTATTTGTGAAAACACCGTGTTTCGAGCTATCATAGTTAGTATTTAATACCCTCATTCCACCAACAAGTGCTGTCATTTCCGGTGCAGTTAAGCCCATTAATTGAGCCTTATCTACCAAATTTTCCTCTGCAGAAACATTTGAAGCTCCTCCATTTAAATAGTTTCTAAAACCATCTGCATTCGGTTCAAGGAGACTAAATGAGTGAATATCAGTTTGATCTTGTCTTGCGTCCCCTCTCCCTGCAGAAAATGGAACCTGAACTTTGTAACCAGCTTTTTTTGCGGCCATTTCGATACCAACGCCTCCTGCTAGTACAATTAAGTCAGCCATTGAAACGCTTCTCTTTTTATTATCAAATTTGCTTTTTATTTTACTTAAAGCTTTAGTTACTGTTGATAATTTTTTTGGATTATTCACTTTCCAATTTTTTTGAGGTTCCAACATCACTCTTGCACCATTTGCACCACCTCTTTTGTCTGATCCTCTAAAAGTAGAGGCTGATGCCCATGCAGTAGATACTAAATCTGAAATTGATATTTTGGACTTAGAAATCATATTTTTTAAATCTTTAATATCTTTTGATTTAAGTTTGTATTTTGGTTTATCAATTGGGTCTTGCCAAATTAATTGTTCTTTTGGTACTTCATTCCCAAGATAGCAAACTCTAGGACCCATATCTCTGTGAGTTAATTTAAACCAAGCCCTAGCAAATGCATCATGAAACTCTTTCGGGTTTTGATGAAAATGTTTTGTTATAGGTCCATAACTTGGATCAACTTTCATTGAAATATCAGTCGTTTGCATCATTGGTGGGTGCATAACACCTTTTTTATGTGCGTCTGGGACCATTTTGATTTCTTGACCATTTTTTTTAGGCGTCCATTGATGAGCACCTGCTGGGCTTTTCGTAAGCTCCCACTCATGACCATATAGACAATCCAAATAACCCATATCCCATCTTGTAGGATTTTGGGTCCAAGCACCTTCAATACCACTGCTTATTGTATCAACACCTTTACCAGATTTATATCCACTATTCCATCCAGTGGACTGATCTTGAAGTTTTGAAGCTTCAGGGTCAGGACCTTTGTATGACTCAGATGCAGCACCGTGTGATTTTCCAAATGTATGTCCTCCAGCTACTAATGCTGCTGTTTCATAATCATTCATAGCCATTCTTCCAAATGTCTCTCTGATATCATGTGCTGCAAGTTTTGGGTCTGGATTAGCATCAGGACCTTGTGGATTTACATATATTAAACCCATATGTGAGGCTCCTAACGGCTGTTCTAAATCTCTTTTGCCACTATATCTTTCCACACCTAACATTTCTTTTTCTGAGCCCCAATAAATATCATCCTCTGGTTCCCAGATATCAGTTCTACCGGCTCCAAAACCAAAAGTTTTGAAACCCATAGAGTCTAAAGCTACATTTCCAACAAGTATAAATAAATCTGCCCATGAAATTTTTCTTCCATACTTCTTTTTAATAGGCCATAAAAGTAATCTAGCTTTATCTAGGTTAACGTTATCCGGCCAAGAATTAAGTGGTGCAAATCTTTGATTTCCTGTTCCAGCACCTCCTCTGCCATCACCGGTTCTGTAAGTACCCGCAGCATGCCAAGCTAATCTTATAAATAAGGGACCGTAATGACCATAATCAGCAGGCCACCATTCCTGAGAGTCTGTCATTAACTTTTTTAAATCTTTTTTTAATGCATTGTAATTAAGTTTTTTAAATTCTTTAGCATAGCTGAATTTTTTATCCATAGGGTTGGATAGGTTTGAGTGCTGACTAAGAATCTTAAGATTTAAACTGTTTGGCCAAAAATCTCTTACAGTTTGACCTCTACCTGCAGAAAACTTCGCTGGTGTTCCTGCTCCAGTAAATGGACATTTGCTCATTTGATTAGCTTTAAAAGATTTATCTTTGTAATTTTCAGTACTCATTAAATTCCCCTATATTTGTTAGATTTTTGCAGTTTATAATGATTCTAAAAAGGTGTCAATTGGTTTAAAATGACGCTTAAATGAAAGCAAAAAAATTAGTCCTCTAGCTTTACAAGAACCTCAACAGATTTAATTTTTTTTCCATTAATTTTTTTTCGAATATTTATTGGACCAACATCTTCATTATCTAAATCTATCAACTTTTCCTCATTTAAATCATAGAAATGATGGTGATCAGAAATATTTGTGTCAAAATAAGTTTGATTTGAGTTAATAGGGATTTGTTTTAAATACCCTTTTTTTTCAAAGGCGTGTACAGTATTATAAATAGTTGCTAGTGAGATTTTCTTACTTATTTGTTTCTTTATTCTTAAATCTAAATCGTTGATTGTAAAATGAAATGTTTTATCGGTATCAAATAGCACTTCACATATTTGAAGTCTTTGTTTAGTAGGACGCAATCCAGAATTTCTTAATTTTTCAATATATTTCACTATTTAACCATATTGTTATTTAAAATTATTCTAAACTAGTGTTAAATTTATATTATATAGTGGTAAAATCAAGTAAATAAGAGTACTCAATTTTATGAAAAAAAACTCTTACTCATATGATGAGCTTATCAATTGTGGAGAGGGTAAATTGTTTGGTCCAGGGAATGCAAAATTACCGCTCCCACCAATGCTTATGTTTGATAGAATTACTGAAATTAATGATGACCAGGGTGCTTTCAAAAAAGGATCACTAAAAGCAGAACTTGAAATAAAAAAAAACCTTTGGTTTTTTGATTGTCATTTTAAAGAAGATCCTGTGATGCCTGGCTGCCTTGGTTTGGATGCTATGTGGCAATTAGTTGGTTTTTATTTAGGCTGGATTGGAAATCCAGGTAAAGGAAGGGCTTTGGGCGTTGGAACAGTAAAATTTACAGGGGAAGTTTTACAGGATGTAAAATTAGTAAAATATGAAATTGATATGAAAAAAATTATGTCTCCTGGTGGTACAACCGTAGGCCTTGCAAATGGTGTGGTTTTAGCTGATGAAAAAAAAATTTATTCAGCAGATAATTTAAAAGTAGGATTATTTAAATAATGAGAAGGGTCGTAATTACAGGATTAGGAGTAGTGTCGTGTTTAGGGAACAATCAAGAAGAAGTTCATCAATCATTACTAAATTCAAAATCAGGAATTTCATTCGCTGAGGAATATAAAGAACATAATTTAAAAAGTCATATACATGGCAAGCCTAATATAAAACTTGAAGATCATATAGATAGAAAAACAATACGATTTATGGGCTCAGGTTCTGCATATAATTACATAGCAATGAAAGAGGCAATTAAAGATTCTGGCCTAGAGGAAAAAGAGGTAAGTAATTTTAAAACTGGAATAGTTATGGGTTCAGGAGGGCCTTCAATTGAAAATGTGATTTTAGCAGCAGACAAAACAAGAGCAAAAACTCCAAAATTAATGGGTCCTTTTATTGTTCCAAGAACTATGGCAAGTACCGCATCTGCAACTCTAGCAGTTCCATTTAAAATAAAGGGGACTAACTATACAATGAGTTCTGCGTGCGCTACTAGTGGTCACTGTATTGGTAATTCAATGGAATTAATTCAAATGGGAAAACAAGACATTATTTTTGCAGGGGGTAGTGAAGAAATACACTGGGCTATGACTGCTATGTTTGATGCAATGACTGCATTGTCATCTAAATACAATGAAACTCCTGGAACAGCCTCTAGAGCATATGATAAAACAAGAGATGGATTTGTAATCGCAGGAGGAGCTGGGGTTTTAGTGCTTGAAGAATATGAACATGCTAAAGCTAGAGGGGCTAAGATATATGCAGAATTGACTGGTTATGGAGCAACCTCAGATGGATATGATATGGTCGCACCATCAGGTGAGGGGGCTGTAAGATGTATGAAAATGGCTATGGCAACTGCCAAAAATAGAATTGATTATATAAATACACATGGAACATCTACCCCTGTTGGAGACATCACAGAACTAAATGCTGTCAAAGAAACATTTGGATCTAATATTCCAAAAATAAGTTCAACAAAATCTTTATCAGGTCATCCATTGGGTGCCGCTTCAGTTCATGAAGCTATTTATTGTTTAATTATGATGAAAAACAATTTTATTGCTGGATCAGCGAATATTAATGAAATGGATGAAGAAGCTAAAAAATTCCCAATAGTTTCAAAAACAGAAACTGGAGTAACATTAAATACAGTTATGTCTAATAGTTTTGGTTTTGGTGGAACAAATGCTGCTTTAATTTTTGAAAAGGTTTAGTTAATGAGTTTAATGAAAGGTAAAAAGGGTTTGATTATGGGCGTTGCCAATGAGAGATCTATTGCATGGGGTATTTCACAAAAATTAGCTGAAGCTGGTGCTGAGCTTGCCTTCACATACCTAGGAGATGCTTTAAAAAAAAGAGTTATTCCTTTAGCAGAAAAATTAAATTCAAAAGTTACATTCAGTTGTGATGTCGAAAAAAAAGAAGAGATAGTAAAATTATTTGAAGATATTAAATCGCAATGGGGTGAAATCGATTTTGTAGTTCATGCAGTAGCATTTTCAAATAAATCAGAATTATCAGGTGAATATTTAAATACAACTAGAGAAAACTTTTTAAAAAGTATGTTAATTTCATGTTTTTCATTTACAGAAGTTACAAAAGAAGCCTCAAAAGTAATGAAACAAGGCGGTAGTCTTCTGACATTAACTTACGAGTCAACTAAAGCTATTCCAAATTATAATGTAATGGGTGTTTGCAAATCAGCTTTAGAGGCTAGTGTTAAATATATTGCTAGAGATTTAGGGGTTAAAGGCATAAGGGTGAATGCTATAAGCGCTGGACCTATTAAAACTTTAGCAGCTTCTGCTATTGGAGATGCAAAATTCTTATATAAGTGGAATGAGGACCACTCATTTCTTAAAAGAAATGTAGATATTTATGATGTTGGAAACTCAGCATTATACCTTTTAAGTGACCTTGCTAACGGTGTAACTGGTGAAATTCACTACGTAGACGCGGGATATAACAAGGTTGGAATGCCAGATCCTAAAAACATTACTTAAAAACCCATATTTGACCAATTATCTTTATCATTGTACCTGTCTAACTCTTTTTTTGTAATAGGCCTAAAAAACACCCAAACAACAACAAGTAATAAAAATATGATTGCAGTTTCCATATTTTAGTTTTTTGAGTATTAAGTTTATTCTAATGCTTGTTTCATAGAAAGTTTAACTTTGCCTCTATCGAATCCAATTACTTTAACTTTAACCTCATCACCTTCTTTCACAACATCAGTAACTTTAGCTACCCTTTTATCTGCAAGTTCTGAAATATGAACAAGCCCATCTTGTTTTCCTAAAAAGTTTACAAATGCACCAAACTCCATAATCTTCATAACTTTTCCTGAATAAATCTTATTTAATTCAGCTTTTGCTGTGATATCTTTAATCATCTGCATAGCGGCGTTTCTTGACGCTTCATCTGGAGCAGCAACTGTTACTACGCCCTCATCATTTACATCTACTTTTGCACCTGATTTTTCAACTATTTCTCTTATTGTTGCACCACCTTTTCCAATTACAGCTGCAATATCTTTTTTATCGACATTTATCTTTTCCATTTTTGGAGTATGTTTTCCAACGTCAGATCTTGAAGCTGATAATGCTTTATTCATTTCTCCTAAAATATGAACTCTTCCATCTTTGGCTTGACTTAGTGCCTGTTCCATTATTTCAAATGTTATCCCTGTAATTTTGATATCCATTTGAAGAGAGGTAATTCCGTCTTTGGTTCCAGCGACTTTAAAGTCCATATCACCTAAATGATCTTCATCACCTAAAATGTCTGATAGAACACTAAAATCGTCACCCTCTTTAATTAAACCCATTGCAATACCTGCAACTGGTTCTTTAATTGGTACTCCAGCATCCATTAATGCTAAAGATGTTCCGCAAACAGTAGCCATTGAGGATGAACCATTTGACTCTGTAATCTCAGAAACTACTCTAAAAGTATATGGAAATGCCTCTTTTGATGGTAATGAAGAATGAATTGCTCTCCACGCTAATTTACCGTGTCCTATTTCTCTTCTACCAGTTCCAATTCTCCCTGTTTCTCCTACTGAAAAAGGGGGAAAATTATAATGAAGCATAAACCTTTCTCTTTGTAATCCATCTAAGCTCTCAATTCTTTGTTCATCATCAGATGTACCTAAAGTAGCTGTAACTATTGCCTGTGTTTCTCCTCTAGTAAATAAAGCGGAGCCATGTGTCCTTGGTAAGATACCAACTTCACAAGAAATAGGTCTTACATCAGATAGTCCTCTACCATCTATTCTATTTTTATTTTTTAAAATATCTGTTCTGACAATTGTCTTTTCAAGATTTTTTAGTTCAGAGTTCACATCAAGATCAGTATAGTTTTCATCTTCCTCATAAAGTTTTTTAGCTTTATCAGTAATTTCTGAAATTTGATTTGATCTGTCTTGTTTGTCTCTAGTAGCAAATGCTTTTTTAAGATCTTCCGTAAAAGTTTCTTCAAGTTTCTTTTTAACTTCAGATAGGTCTTTCTTTTCAACAGTCCATTCAGGTTTTCTGCACTCTTTAGCCAATTCATCTATCATTTGAATCACCGGGACAAAACCTTCATGACCAAATTTAACTGCATTTAACATTTCTTCCTCAGTTAATCCACTCGCCTCAGACTCAACCATAAGCACAGCATCTTTTGTGCCAGCAACCACTAAATCTAATTTTGATTTTTCAAGTTCAACTTTTGAGGGATTTAAAACATATTTACCATCAATATATCCAACTCTAGAAGCTCCCACTGGACCCATAAATGGCATTCCTGATATAGCTAAAGCTGCGGACGATGCAATAATTGACAAAATGTCTGCTTCATTTTCTTTATCATAGGAAATTACAGTTGGTAATAACTGAACTTCATTTTTAAATTCATCAGGAAACAATGGTCTAATCGGTCTATCAATTAATCTTGAGATTAATGTTTCACTCTCAGTTGGTCTTGCTTCTCTTTTAAAATATCCACCAGGAATTTTTCCTGCTGCATAATATTTTTCCTGATAATTCACAGATAATGGAAAGTAATCTGTGTCTGGATTTACTTTTTTTGCTCCAACAACCGTTGCTAAAACAACTGTCTCCCCACATGTTGCGATGATTGCTCCGTCTGCCTGTCTTGCTACTTTACCTGTTTCTAAACTTATCTTCTTTCCTGCTACTTCAACTTCCTTCTTGTATATTTTAAACATTTCATTTCCATTTCGTTTCGTTCGTTTCGTTCCGTTCTATCTATCTTGATACTTATTTTCTCAAATTCAATTTCGACAGGACATTTTTGTAAGAATTTACCTTATTTCTTTTAAGATAATCTAACAATTTTTTTCTTCTATTGACCGCTCTCAATAATCCAACAGATGAATGTTTATCTTTTTTGAATTGTTTAATGTGCTTTGAGAGCGTTTCAATTTTTTCTGTTAACAAAGCAATCTGTATCTCTGATGATCCAGTATCTTTTTCGTGCATTGCTAATTCTTGTATTTTTTTATTCATACTTTCTTCCTTAATTATTAGTTTGTTTTATTAAATTTTCAATTTTTTCTGCATACTCAAAAGACTCGTCTTTTCTAAAAAGTAATTTTGGTAAAAATTTCATAACCACTTTTTGAGATAAAATTTTTCTAATTAAAAAAGAGTATTCTTTCAAAATATCAATTGTTTCCTCTGCATTTTTTCCACCAAGTGGAAGGACATAAGCTTTAGCAATTTTCAAATCTTGACTCATTCTTACTTCAGTAACTGTAATTTTATTAGTTTCTAAATTTGGAACCTTAGCCTCATTCCTTATAAAAATCATACTTAAAGACTGCTTAATCATTTCGCCAACTCTTAATTGTCTTTGTGATATTGGTTTTCCTATTCTATCTGTCATTATATCGTCCTCTCTTTAGATGTAACACTAAAAGCCTCTATTGTATCATTTTTTTGAAAATCCATATAATCTTTAAGTGCGATTCCACATTCTTGGCCATTGTTCACTTGCTTTACTTGATTTTTTTCCCTGAATAAGCTTCCAACCTTTCCAGTAAAAATAATTGATCCATCTCTTATTACTCTCACATTTGAATTACTATTTATTTCTCCATCAGTTACTTTTGAACCTGCAACTTTACCTGCGCCCGAAACCTTAAAGATTTCTAAAATTTGTGCTGTGCCTATTATTTTTTCTTCAACATCAGGTGCTAACAAACCCGACATTCTCTTTTTTACAAAATCCAAAACTTCATAGATTATATTATATGATGAAATATTTATCTTTTCATTTTCTGCAAGTTTTTTTGCTTCCTTACTTGGCTTAACATTAAATGCTATTAAAACAGAATCTGAAGCTTTTGCTAAGGTT
>CACEDG010000011.1 GCA_902558225.1 uncultured Pelagibacteraceae bacterium
TATATTTTTTTTGAGATTTTCTTTAGTTGCCTTTGTAGGTACTTTAAAAACTATCTTATTTTGCTCTGAAAGATTTGTAGATTTTTCAGTTACCAAAGGAGATAAAATTCTATCATATAAATGTATTTTTTCCATAATTAGCTATATCTCTTTTCTAGTTCTTTAATTGATCCTTCAGTAAAGACTACTTTTCTAAATTTCACCAGATCAAATGCACTGAAGTGATTTGCGTCAGTTACTTTAATATTGGGTATGTTTCTAATTGATTTTTCTATTTTTTCCTTAGAAGACTTATCTAAAATTATAAGCGAGTTTAAAATTTCAAATTTTTTTAGTATTATATTCATTTCTTTAGTTTTTTTGATATCCTGACTGAAATTACTAAAAACTAATAGATTATTATTTTTTATTTTTTGAGTAATCAAAGAAGCTATACTTTGCTTTTTTTCACTTTTATTTAATTTTCTAACCTTGTATGCTAACTCACCTTTTGGCCCGTGTGCGATACCACCACCCACAAATATTGGTGCTTTTTTACTAGCATGACGTGCGTTACCAGTACCTTTTTGAGCATAAATTTTTGATGTTGGTCCTGATACTTCATTTTGTTGTTTTGTTTTAGCGTGTCTACCTTTATAATTAGCATTAATTTTATATAATACATTATTTACCAATCTATTATTTATCTTTGCGGAAAAAATCTTATCTAAAACCTCAATAGAGTCTTTTTTTCCATTTAAATTTATTTTTTCAATTTTCATTATTTTTTCTTTTTATCTGGAGTTTTTTTCGCTTGATCAGCAGCTTTAATTTTTTCATCTATAGTCATTTTCTTTAAGTTTTTTACAGATTTTTTTACTAGAACTTCAGAATTTTTAGATCCAGGTATTGATCCTTTTAAGTAAAGTAGCTCATTTTCTAAATCAGTTTTGATTATTTCTATGTTTTGCATTGTCCGTAATTTATCGCCCATATGACCTGCCATTTTTTTTCCTTTAAAAACTTTACCAGGATCTTGTCTTTGACCAGTTGAACCGTGTGACCTGTGCGAAATCGATACCCCATGTGATGCTCTTAAACCTCCAAAATTATGTCTTTTCATTGCACCTGCAAATCCTTTACCTATTGTTTTAGATCTTGTATCAACAAATTTTACATCTTTAAAAATTTCTAAACCAAATTCATTTCCTTCTTTAAAATCTCCGATATTCGATACTCTATATTCCTTCAATTTTTTTTTTGCTTCTGTATTTTTTTTTGAAAAAAGACCTTTCATAGCTTTAGTTAATTTTGAATTTTTTATTTTGCCATATCCGAGTTGAACCGCGTCGTATCCTCTTTTCTCTTTTTCAATAATTTGTATCACTCTTGCCTTTTCCATTTTTATAACAGTAACAGGCACCAATTGACCACTTTTATAAAATTCTCTAGTCATACCTATCTTTTTTCCAATTAATGCTATTTCACTCATATTTAAATCTTAATCTCAACATCAACTCCTGAGGCCAAATCTAATTTCATCAATGCTTCAACAGTTTGTGGCGTTGGTTCAATAATATCTATTAATCTTTTATGAGTTCTAGACTCAAATTGCTCTCTACTCTTTTTATCTATGTGAGGTGATCTTAAAACGGTGTATCTCTCAATTCTTGTTGGTAAAGGTATAGGTCCTTTAATGGTAGCACCAGTTCTTCTGACAGTATTCACTATTTCTTCAGTAGAAGCATCTAATATTTTGTTGTCATATGCTCTAAGTTTAATTCTTATATTTTGCTTTTCCATTTTAGCCTGCAATCTTTTTAGTTACTTCATCTTGAACATTTTGAGGAACTTTAGCATAATGGTCAAAAAACATTGAGTATTGTGCTCTTCCTTGAGACATTGATCTTAAACTATTTATATATCCAAACATATTTGCTAAAGGTACCATTGCTGTAATCACAGTAGCATTACCTCTTTGCTCTTGTGTACTTATCTGACCTCTTCGACTATTTAAATCTCCAATTACATCTCCCATATAATCTTCGGGTGTAACTACTTCGACTCTCATAACAGGCTCTAATAATTTTAAACCACCCTTTGTACAAGCGTCTTTAAAACAAGCTCTACTTGCTAATTCAAAAGCTAAAACACTAGAGTCTACATCGTGATGTAATCCATCTAATATTGTCACTTTATAATCAATCATAGGAAAGCCTGCTAAAATTCCACCATCAGAAATTGTCTCAATTCCTTTTTCTACTCCAGGTATAAACTCTTTTGGAATAGCTCCTCCTTTGATTTTGCTCTCAACTGCTCTTCCTTTACCTGGTTCCTGTGGCTCCACTAATAGTTTAACTTTTGCAAATTGTCCTGCACCTCCACTTTGTTTTTTGTGAGTGTATTCAACTTCTGAAGCACTCTCAATTGTTTCCCTGTAGGCAACTTGAGGAGCACCGACATTCGCCTCAACCTTAAATTCTCTTTTCATTCTATCTACAATAATATCTAAGTGTAACTCACCCATACCTTTGATAATTGTTTGACCTGATTCTTCGTCTGAGGAAACTCTAAATGAAGGATCTTCTTTTGCTAATCTACCAAGAGCTTCACCCATTTTTTCTTGATCAGCTTTTGTTTTAGGTTCAACAGCTATCTCTATCACTGGATCTGGAAATTCCATAGGCTCTAATAAAACTGGATTGTCTTTATTACAAAGTGTATGACCGGTAATAGTATTTTTCAAACCTGCTAAAGACACTATATCCCCAGCATTCGCTTCCTTGATATCTTCTCTCGAATTAGCGTGCATTAACAACATTCTTCCAACTCTTTCCTCTTTTTCTTTAGATGAGTTATATACCGCCGTTCCAGTTTTAATTGTTCCAGAATAAACCCTTATAAATGTTAAAGATCCAACAAAAGGGTCATTTGCTACCTTAAATGCTAATGCTGAAAATGATGCTCCATCATCAAATTTCATTTCTACTACATCGTCTGAGCCTAATTTAGTTCCTTTAATTGAACCAATATCTATAGGGCTTGGTAGATAATTAATTACAGCATCAAGTAATGGTTGAACACCTTTATTTTTAAATGCTGAGCCTGTTAATACTGGTACAAAATCAAAATTCAAAGTCCCTTTTCTTATACATTTAATTAAATCTTCTTCTTTAATTTCATCCCCATTCAAATATGATTCCATTAGTTTTTCATCCTGTTCAACAGCCATTTCAACTAATTCAGTTCTATATTTTTGAGAAATTTCTTTAAGATCCTCTGGAATATCTTTATATTCCCATTCAGCACCTAAGTCCTCATTCTTCCAAACTTGCGCCTTCATTTTTACAAGATCTACTACTCCACTTAAAGAAGCTTCAATTCCAATTGGGACTTGTATTACCAGAGGTTTTGCGCCAAGCCTATCTTTGATCATTTCAACACATCTAAAAAAATCTGCACCTGTTCTGTCTAATTTGTTTACAAAACAAATTCTCGGAACTTTATATTTATCTGCTTGTCTCCATACAGTTTCTGATTGAGGCTCAACTCCTGCAACACCATCAAAAACTGCTACTGCTCCATCTAATACTTTAAGAGATCTTTCAACTTCAATTGTGAAATCTACATGTCCTGGTGTGTCAATTATATTTATTCTATGATCTTGCCAAAAACAAGTTGTGGCTGCAGATGTGATAGTTATACCTCTTTCTTGCTCTTGTTCCATCCAATCCATAGTTGCTGCACCATCATGAACTTCACCAATCTTATGACTTTTTCCTGTGTAATATAAAATTCTTTCTGTGGTAGTTGTTTTACCTGCATCGATGTGAGCCATAATACCAATATTTCTATATTTATCTAAAGTATGTGTTCTAGCCATAACTTGTTACCACCTAAAATGTGCAAAAGCCTTATTAGACTCTGCCATTTTGTGGACATCCTCTCTTTTTTTTACTGCTGCACCTTTTTTTTCATAAGCATCAAACAGTTCATTAAAAATTTTATCAGACATAAGTTTATCTTTTCTTTTTCTAGCAGACTCTACTAACCATCTGATAGCTAGTGCTTGAGCTCTTTTACTTTTAACTTCAACTGGAACTTGATATGTTGCACCACCAACTCTTCTAGATCTAACTTCAACAGTAGGTTTTATATTATTTATTGCCTCATTAAAAATATTAATTGGTTCTTCTTTTGATTTAGTCTTAATTTTGTCAATTGCATCATAAACAATCTTTTCAGCAACACCTCGTTTACCATCGTACATTATATTGTTAATTAATTTTGGTATAATTGTAGATTTAAATTTTGGATCAGGAACAATATTTTTTTTAGGTTGAGTTTTTTTTCTAGACATTGTTATTTACCTTTTTTTGTACCGTAAAGAGATCTTCTTTTTTTTCTGTTAGCTACACCTTGTGTATCTAGATTGCCTCTCAAAATATGGTAACGAACTCCAGGAAGATCTTTAACCCTTCCACCTCTGATTAATACTACGGAGTGTTCTTGAAGATTATGACCTTCCCCAGGTATGTACGCTGTTACTTCAAACCCATTTGATAATCTTACTCTTGCTACTTTTCTCAATGCAGAGTTAGGTTTTTTTGGTGTTGTTGTATAAACTTTTACACACACACCTCTTTTTAAAGGTTGTTTCTGTAATGCTGGTACCTTGTTTCTGGCAACAGGCTTAGTTCTTTTTTTTCTTAACAACTGGTTAATTGTCGGCATAATTTTTAGTTAATTAATTTTTTTATTTTTGATGAAATAACTGACAGGTTATTTGTGGCAGCGTTTAGTACTTAAGTATGTACTACATTCCAACCAAAAATATCGCCAAAATACTAATTAATTCTACTTTGTCAAACTAAAACTAAAAATCTTATTAGCTATTTTTATTGATTTACTTGAGTTTCTGATGGTTCAATTTTGTCTTGTTCTGACAAAAATTTATTGTCATCTTCAAGCGCTTTTTTGTTCCATTTATTTTTAATATTACCAGTTCCAGCAGGTACAAGTCGACCTACAATTACATTTTCTTTTAAACCATTGAGTGGGTCAACTTTACCTTTTATAGCAGCATCAGTAAGCACTCTCGTAGTTTCTTGGAATGATGCAGCTGAAATAAATGACTCTGTTTGGAGTGAAGCTTTAGTAATGCCCATTAACACCCTTTCACCTGTGGCAGGTGTTTTACCCTCAGATTTTAATTTTTCATTCAAATTATCAAATTTAATTCTATCGACTATCTCTCCCGGAAGATATGTTGAGTCTCCTGAGGATTTTACCTCAATTTTTTTCAACATTTGTCTTAAAATTGTCTCTATATGTTTATCGTTTATAACTACACCCTGGAGCCTGTAAACTTCTTGCACTTGATTAACAAAATACTCTGTTAATTCTTTTATTCCCATAATTCTTAAAATATCATGTGGTAGCGGTTGACCGTCCAAAAGGTATTCACCTTTTTTAATTTTTTCACCTTGATTAAAATTAATATGCTTACCTTTAGGTATTAGATAATTTGAAGGCTCATCACCATTTTCAGGAACAATAGAAATTCTTTGTTTGCCTCTCACCTCTTTCCCAAAAACAACTTGACCATCATTTTCTGCAATAATTGCACTATCTTTTGCTTTTCTTGCTTCAAACAACTCAGCAACTCTTGGTAATCCTCCAGTAATATCTTTTGTTTTTGTCGTTTCTTTTGGAAGTCTCGCAATTACATCGCCTGCTGAAACTTTTTGCCCATCTTTTACAGATAAAATAGAATCTGGAACTAAATAATATCTTGCTTCATTATCGTCAGCCTTTTTAATAACATTTCCTTTTTCATCTCTGAGGGTAATTCTTGGTTTTAAATCAGTGCTCTTAGATTGTGCCCTCCAATCAACTACAGATTTAGATGAAATACCTGTCGCATCATCTGTTGTTTCTTGTATTGATACACCGTCAATTAGATCAACAAAACTTGCGATACCACTTTTCTCAGCTATTACAGGTGTTGTGTATGGATCCCATTCACAAATTTTAGTATTAGCTTTTATTTTATCACCATTCTTAAAAAATAATTTCGACCCATACGCAACTTTGTAAACTGCAATTTGAACTCCATTATCATCTTCAATAGATAGCTGTGTATTTCTCCCCATAACTATTAAATTCTTTTTTGAGTCTTCTAAAATATTTGAATTTATAATTTTAAGAACTCCATCATTTTTAACAATAATTTGAGAGTCCTGTTTCACGGAAGCGGTACCTCCAACGTGAAAAGTTCTCATTGTTAATTGTGTACCAGGCTCACCGATAGACTGTGCAGAAATCATTCCAATAGCCTCACCTACATGAACCATTTTACCTCTTGATAAATCTCTTCCATAAGATGTAGCACAAACTCCTTCTTTAGAGCCACATGTCATCACTGAATAAACTTTAACAGATTTTATACCTGCTGCATCTATTTGATCACATCCAGCCTCATCTATCATTGTTAATTTCTTAATTATTACTTCACCTGTTAAAGGATGTTTGACATCATCAAAAGTAACCCTACCTAAAGCTCTCTCCGACAAACTTACAACAACATTACCACCTTCTAAAATTTCTGAAAGTTCGATAAACCCAGGATTTTTACAATCACATTCTTTTTTAGTGACTGTCAAATCTTGAGCAACATCACATAATCTTCTAGTTAAGTAACCTGAGCTAGCTGTTTTTAAGGCTGTATCTGCTAGACCTTTTCTAGCACCATGAGTTGAATTAAAATATTCTAAAGCCGTCAATCCTTCCTTAAAATTAGATGTAATTGGGCTCTCAATAATTTCTCCAGATGGTTTTGCAATTAATCCTCTCATTCCAGCTAATTGCTTCATCTGAGCAGCAGAACCTCTTGCTCCACTATCAGCCATCATAAACACTGAATTTATTTTTAATCCCTCAGAAGTTTTTTCAGTTGCAGAAATACCTTTCATCATTTCTCCAGCAACTTTATCAGTACATTTTGACCATGCATCGACAACTTTATTATATTTTTCACCCCTCGTAATTAATCCTTCTGCATATTGTGTTTCGTAATCAGCAATTAATTTTTTTGTATCATCAATTAATTTTGTTTTATTCGAAGGAATTACAAGGTCATCTTTTCCAAATGAAATACCAGCTTTAAAAGCATGTTTAAAACCCAAATCTTTTAATTTGTCACAAAATATTACAGTAGTTTTTTGACCACAAAATCTAAAAACAATATCTATTATTTCTGAAACAACTTTTTTTGGCAAAAGTCTATCAATTAAAGAAAATTTAATATTATTATTTTTTGGTAGTAAATTGGCTAATAAAAATCTTCCAGCTGTTGACTTATATTTTTCAAATTTTTTATTTCCTTTTTCATCAATTGTTTCAAATCTGGAAATAATTGTACTATGAACTTTTATTTGACCAGAAGATAAGGCAAATTCTATCTGGTCGGAGTCTAAAAAATAACCTGAAGATTTTTCATCAATTGGCTCTTGTGATAAATAATAGATACCTAAAATCATATCCTGACTAGGTACAATTATCGGCTTTCCATTTGATGGAGATAAAATATTATTAGTTGATAACATTAATATTCTCGCCTCTAGCTGCGCTTCTAAACTTAGTGGAACATGAACAGCCATTTGATCACCATCAAAATCAGCATTAAAAGCTGCACATGTTAATGGATGCAACTCAATTGCATCACCCTCAATTAATTTTGGTTCAAAAGCTTGAACACCTAACCTATGAAGTGTTGGTGCTCTATTTAATAATACAGGATGTTCTCTAACAATAAGTTCTAATGCATCCCAAACAGCGTTAGTTTCTTTTTCAACTAATTTTTTTGCTTGTTTAATAGTAGAAGCTAAACCAAGTTTATTTAATCTTGCGTAAAGAAAAGGTTTAAATAATTCAAGAGCCATTTTTTTTGGTAAACCACATTCATGTAATTTAAGATCAGGACCAACTACAATTACTGATCGCCCAGAATAATCAACTCTTTTTCCAAGCAAGTTTTGTCTGAACCTTCCTTGTTTACCTTTTAACATTTCTGCTAAAGATTTTAATGGCCTCTTACCTGTTCCAGTTATTACTCTTCCTCTTCTACCATTATCAAATAGTGCATCAACAGACTCTTGAAGCATTCTTTTTTCATTTCTAACAATTATATCTGGAGCCTTTAAATCCATTAACCTTTTTAATCGGTTATTTCTATTTATAACTCTTCTATAAAGATCGTTTAAATCGGAAGTAGCAAATCTTCCTCCATCTAATGGAACAAGAGGTCTTAGTTCTGGTGGAATTACAGGAACTACTGTCAGTATCATCCATTCTGGTTTTTGTCCTGTTTCTAAAAATGACTCAATTAATTTTAATCTTTTTATAGCTCTTTCTTCATTAACTTTTGATTTTGTTTCTTTAATGTAACTAACTAAGTTTTTCTTCTCTAATTCCAAATCTAAGTTTTTTAACATCTCAAGAACAGCTTCTGCGCCAATGCCAGCTGTAAAAGCTTCTTCACCAAACTCCTCTTGATATTTGGCTAGTTCTTCCTCGTTTAATAACTGATTCTTTTGTAAACCAGTTAAACCAGGCTCAATTACTATAAAATTTTCAAAATAAAGGACTCTTTCAACTTCTTTTAACTTCATATCAACAGCTAGTGCGATCCTACTTGGGAGAGATTTCAAAAACCAAATATGTGCTACTGGTGTCGCAAGATTAATATGACCCATTCTTTCTCTTCTAACATTTGATTTTGTAACCTCTACTCCACATTTTTCACATATGATGCCTCTGAATTTCATTCTTTTATATTTTCCGCACAAACATTCATAATCCTTTATTGGACCAAATATTCTTGCGCAAAATAAACCATCCTTCTCTGGCCTAAATGTTCTGTAGTTAATTGTTTCTGGTTTTTTTATTTCTCCATAAGTCCAAGATTTTATTTTTTCAGGACTTGCTAAAGAAATTTTAATGCTATTAAAATTTTGTGCTTCAGAAATTTCTGAATTTTTGAATAGATCTGTTAATTCTTTTTTCATAATTAATTTAATTCCACATTTAGTGCTAAAGATTTAATCTCTTTAACTAAAACATTGAATGACTCCGGTATACCTGACTCAAAATTTTCTTCACCTTTAACTATTGTCTCATATACCTTAACCCTTCCAGCAACGTCATCAGATTTCACAGTTAATATTTCTTGTAAAGTGTATGATGCTCCATAGGCCTCTAGCGCCCAAACTTCCATTTCTCCAAATCTTTGACCTCCAAGTTGTGCTTTTCCTCCTAATGGTTGTTGGGTAACAAGACTATAAGGACCAGTTGATCTGGCATGAATTTTATCTTCAACTAGGTGATGTAATTTAAGCATATATATAATTCCGACTGTAACTGGTCTATCAAACATTTCGCCTGTTCTACCATCCCATAAATAGGTTTGACCTGATCCAGGTAACTTAGCCAACTCAAGCATTTCCGTTACATTAGTTTCTTTTGCACCATCAAACACTGGTGTAGAAATTGCTATTCCATTTTGCAAATTGTCACAAAGATCATTAAATTCAGTTTTGCTTAATTTATCGACTTTTTGATTAAAGATTTCCTCTCCATAAACTGATTTTAAGAAGTTTGAAATTTTTTCAGTTTTTTCAATTTTCTTATTGTTTTCATTTATCAAATTCTTAACTTGTTCACCAAACTCTTTACAAGCCCATCCTAGATGTGTCTCTAAAATTTGACCTACGTTCATTCTACTTGGAACTCCAAGTGGATTTAATACTATGTCTACTGGTCTACCATCCTCTCTATAAGGCATGTCTTCTACTGGTACTATTTTACTAACAACTCCTTTGTTTCCATGTCTTCCTGACATTTTATCACCAGGTCTTAATCTTCTCTTAATTGCCACAAAAACTTTAACCATTTTCATGACACTTGGTAATAAATCATCACCACTTCTAATTTTCAGTACTTTATCCTCAAATCTCTCAATAATATCCTCTTTCGCTTTATTGTATTGATCTTTCAGTTGGTTTAGTCCTGTTTCTGATTTTGCATTACCTGTGCTAATTTTAAAAACATCATTTATATTAAGTTCATTTATTATGCTAAAATCTAATTTAGTTCCCTCATCCAATGTTTTAATTTTTTTTGATAATGTTTGATCTGAAAGTATTTGAGCAGCTCTTTGTTTAATACTTCTTTCTAAAATTTCTTCTTCGACAATCTTATCTTGTTGAACTTGGTCAATCTCTGCTCTTTCAATCGTAATAGATCTTTCGTCTTTCTCAATACCATGTCTATTAAATACTCTTACATCAACAACTGTACCACTACTTCCTCTAGACATTCTTAATGAAGTGTCTGTAACATCAATAGCTTTTTCTCCAAAAATTGATCTTAATAATTTTTCCTCAGGACCAGATGCTGAGTCTCCTTTTGGAGTAACTTTGCCTACCAGTATGTCTCCTGCATTTACCTCAGCACCTATATAAACTATGCCAGACTCATCAAGATTTTTTAATGCTTCCTCATTTACATTAGGTATATCTCTGGTAATTTCTTCTTCACCCAATTTAGTATCTCGAGCCATTATTTCATATTCAACAATGTGTACAGATGTAAAAACATCATCTGTGACACATCTTTCTGAAATTAAGATAGAGTCCTCAAAATTATAACCTTGCCAAGGCATAAAAGCGACTGTCACATTTTTTCCTAATGCTAACTCACCAAGTTTTGTTGACGGTCCATCAGCTATAATATCACCTGTTTTAACTTTATCCCCAACTCTAACTAAAGGTTTTTGATTAATACATGTATTTTGATTGGACCTTTTAAATTTTTGTAAATTATAAATGTCCACACCTGATTTTGTAAAATCAGTTTCCTCAGTTACTTTTATAACAATCCTCTTTCCATCTATTTTATCTACAATACCATCTCTTTTAGCCACAATAGTTACTCCTGAGTCTAGAGCTACATCACTTTCTATACCTGTGCCTACTAAAGGTGATTCAGGTTTTAATAATGGAACTGCTTGTCTCATCATATTTGATCCCATAAGTGCTCGGTTTGCATCATCATTTTCAAGAAATGGGATTAAAGAAGCAGCTACTGAAACAAGTTGCTTTGGTGAAACGTCTATATAATCAATAGTTTCAGGTTTTGATAATAGAAAATTTAAATTTTGTCTACACGAAACAAGTTCCTCAACTATTTTGCCATTTTTATCAATTTTGGTATTTGCTTGAGCAATTGTAAATTTTGTTTCCTCCATTGCAGAGAGGTACTCAACTTTATCTTGAACAACTCCATCTTTTACCCTTTTGTATGGGCTTTCAATAAAACCATATTTATTAATTTTTGCATATGTAGATAAACTATTTATTAAACCTATGTTAGGTCCCTCAGGTGTCTCGATTGGACAAATCCTTCCATAATGTGTTGGGTGAACGTCTCTAACTTCAAATCCAGCCCGTTCTCTTGTTAACCCTCCAGGACCTAAAGCTGAAACTCTTCTTTTGTGGGTTATTTCTGATAAAGGATTAGTTTGGTCCATAAACTGAGAAAGTTGTGAACTTGCAAAAAAATCTTTTAATGAAACTGTCAATGGCTTAGCATTTATTAAATCTTGAGGCATCGCGGACTCAACATCTAATGTTGTCATCTTTTCTTTAATTGCTCTCTCCATTCTGTAAACACCAATCCTAGCTTGGTTTTCAACTAATTCACCTACTGATCTAACCCTTCTGTTACCTAAATGATCTATATCATCGACATCATCTTTGCCATCTCTTAAGTCTAACATTTTATGAATGATCGCAATTATATCGTCATTTCTTAAAATAGTTATTTTATCTGAGCATTCTAAATTTAATCTTGAATTCATTTTAACTCTTCCAACATCTGATAAATCGTATCTATCAGAACTGAAAAATAAATTATTAAAAATTTGAGTTGCTATCTCAATCGTTGGGGGCTCACCTGGCCTCAACATTTTATAAATTTCAGTAATCGCTTCATCTTTTGAATTATTTTTATCGTTTAAGATTGTCGTCAATAAGTAAGGTCCTTTATTTATAGAATTAGTAACTGAAATTTCTATAGAGTTAATGCCAGCATCTAAAATATTCTGAATTATTGTATCATTCAATTCAGTACCTATTTTGAATGTACCTCCTTCTTCGTCCTTTATTTTAATATCTTTGTGTAAAAGTTTTCCAAATAAAGACTCTTTTGAAACAAATATATCTTTTAATCCCTCATTAGATAATTTTTTAGCATTTAAAAAATTTATCTTTTCACCTGACTTAATTACAGTTTTACCAGTTTTTGCATCAATAACTTCTTCAGAGAAATTTTTTGCTTTATAATTCTCTGGATTAAATTTTGTTTTCCACTTTCCATTTTTAGTA
Organism: uncultured Pelagibacteraceae bacterium; assembly: GCA_902558225.1. Lineage (GTDB taxonomy): Bacteria > Pseudomonadota > Alphaproteobacteria > Pelagibacterales > Pelagibacteraceae > Pelagibacter. The sequence goes on from CACEDG010000011.1 coordinate 12,426, forward strand.
TCAAAAATATAATTCTCACTTTCATAAAATTCATTTACAATATCGGATTTGCTATAACCTAAAGCCAACAATAGAGTAGATGCTAAAATCTTTTTCTTTCTATCAATTTTAAAGTATAAAAAATCTTTGACATCATATTCAAAATCTAACCAAGACCCCCTATTTGGTATTACTCTACAATTAAATAACAATTTTCCACTAGCATGAGTTTTTCCTTTGTCATGATCGAAAAAAACTCCTGGGCTTCTATGCATTTGATTTACAACAACTCTTTGAACACCATTAGTAATAAAAGTTCCACTATTTGTCATCATAGGAACTTCTCCCATATAAACTTCTTGTTCTTTTGCTGAAAGAATTTCTTTAGTATTATTTTCTTGGTCTATGTCGTAAACAACAAGTCTTAAGGTACATTTTAAAGCAGAAGAATAAGTCAAACCTCGAGCAATACATTCCTCGACATCAAATTTTGGTTTCTCTAATCTATAAGATACATATTCTAATGTTGCTTTATCATTTAAATCTTCTATAGGAAAAATACTTTTAAAAACTCTATCAAAACCTTTTGTTAAATCACCTAAGTCAGGTTTAAAATCAGTTAACTCTTTATATGAGTTTTTTTGTACCTCAATTAAGTTTGGTATAGATAATGTTTCTTTTAACTTTCCAAAACTTTTTCTAATATTTTTTTTTTCAGTAAAAGATATTTGCATCAATGTTTAACACTGATTAATAAAATTAATCAGAGCTAAAAAAATCCTTTTTAATTTATTTAAGTTCTACTTTAGCGCCTGCAGCTTCCAACTTAGTCTTAATTTCTTCAGCTTCCTTTTTAGGAACACCAGTTTTTACCTCTTTAGGTGCACCTTCAACTAAATCTTTAGCCTCTTTTAGGCCTAGTGAAGTTGCTGCTCTTACTTCTTTAATAACATTAATTTTTTTATCACCTGCAGAAACTAACATGATAGTAAAATCATCTTTATCTTCTGCTGCCGCCGCTGCACCTGCTGCTGCTGGTGCTGCTGCTGCCATTGGGGTAACGCCCCATTTTTCCTCTAATTGTTTTGAGAGATCTGCTGCTTCAGCAACAGTCAAACTTGATAAATCTTCTATAATTTTATTTAGGTCAGGCATTTTCTACTCTTTAGGTTGTTTTTCAGAATTTTCTGGGGGTAAAGTACTCATTTTTTCCGATCGTGCAAGCAAAATACTGACTAATTTTGATGCAGAAGCATTCAAAATACCCACAATATTTGCTCTTGCTTCATCTAAAGTTGGCAAACTAGCGACATTTAATACTCCAGCTTGATCTAAAACCTCATTATTCATAATTCCACCAATCAATTTTAGATTCTCATTATCCTTAGCAAATTTCGATAAAATTCTTGCAGACATAATTGCATCCTCTCCGAATGCTACTGCTGTAGGTCCTGTAAATAATTTTGATAAATCCTTACATTTGGTTTTTTCCAAAGCTAATTTTGTAATTCTATTTTTTGTAATTTTAAAAACTATTCCATGCTCTCTCATTTTTGATCTTAATTCATCAAGTTGAGGCATTGTTAAACCTTGATAATGAGTTACCATAACTGCTTTACTGTTTTCAAATTGTGCAGTCATTTCTGTTATATAATTTTTTTTTTGCTCTTTGTTCATCATAAAAATTTAAATACTTTTTCCTATTTTTAATTTATACGAAACACCCATTGTTGAAGTTACAAAGGCTGACTTAACTAATTCACCTTTTACAGTATTGTTAGACTTTTCTTTTTCAAGAGTTTCAATTATTGCATTATAATTCTTAATTAGCTTGTCATCAGCAAAAGATTTTTTACCAATACTTACACCAATATTTCCATCTTTATCATTTCTTATTTCTGCTTGACCAGATTTTGCATCTGTTATTGCTGTCTTTAAATCCTCAGTTACTGAACCTAGTTTTGGGTTAGGCATCAAACCTTTTGGACCAAGCACTTTTCCTAATTTAGATAATTTAATCATCATAGAAGGTGTGCAAATTAATTTTTCAAAATTAATTTCTCCATTTTTAATCTTTTCAATAAAATCATCACTCCCAACAATATCTGCGCCGGCTGACTTTGCATCAGCAGATTTTGAATCCTCACAAACTACTGCAACTTTTACTTTTTTTCCTGAACCACCTGGAAGATTTATTACAGTTCTAATATTAATTTCGTTTTTTTTTTGTTTATTATTAATTTGAAAACTTAAATCAACTGACTCATCAAATTTTGTTGTGCAATTTTTTTTAATTATAGGAATTAATTTCTCAATTCCCTCAGCAGGTAATTCAGATGTTTTTTCTGGTAATTTTTTAAATCTTTTGGACATTATTAATCTTTAACCTCAATTCCCATTGATCTTGCTGAACCAGCAATAATCTTAACTGCTTGATCTAAATCTATAGCATTTAAGTCAGCCATTTTTTGTTTTGCAATTTCCTCTGCTTGCTTTTTAGTAATTGATGCCACTATATTTCTTCCTGGCTCTTTTGAACCACTCTTTAATTTAGCTGCCTCTCTTATATAAAAAGATGCTGGTGGTGATTTAATTTTAAAATCAAATTTTTTATCTTTATATACTGTAATTTCTACTGGAACAGGTTTTCCTGCTAATGATTTAGTTTTATCATTAAATGCCTTACAAAACTCCATAATATTTACACCCCTTTGACCTAAAGCAGGTCCAACAGGAGGTGCAGGATTTGCTTGGCCACCTTTAATTTGCAACTTTATAAATCCACTAATTTCTTTTTTTGCTGCCATTAACTAACCTTTTCAACTTGGTTGTACTCTAATTCAACTGGAGTAGGTCTACCAAATATAGATACCGAGACTTTTAACTTAGATTTCTCCTCATCAATTTCCTCGACCATTCCACTAAACGATGCAAAAGGACCGTCAACTACCTGAACTTTTTCACCAACAGTATATTCTATACCAGATTTTGGTTGCGCAACTCCATCTTTTATTTGTCCTAAAATCTTCTCAATTTCTTTATCAGAAACAGGAACAGGCATTCCTTTAGTGCCTAAAAAACCACTAACTCTTTTAATATTTTTTATCATATGATAAATATTATTATCCATCTCACTTTTAATTAATACATAGCCTGGAAAATATTTTTTTTTTCTTTGTATTCTCTTACCTCTTTTAACTTCTGTAACATCGTGAGTTGGAACAATAATTTCATCAAATTTATCAGCTATTTTAGCTTTATCAGCCTCCTCTTTTATAAGGCCAGCTACCTTGTTTTCAAAACTTGAGTGTGATTGAACAATATACCAATTTTTCATTATATGCTCACTTTAAGAAGTATATCTAAAAAAAATTTTAAAAGTTGATCTAAAAGTAGAAAAAAAATTGACATCACTACTGCCATTGCAAAAACCATTAGTGCTCCTTGCAATGTTTCTTTACCGGTTGGCCAAGTAACTTTAAATGCCTCTTGTTTTACTTCCTGTATAAACTTTATTGGGTTTCTCATAAATTTTCATTCTATTGGCAGGAGCGGAGGGACTCGAACCCTCAGCCTCCGGTTTTGGAGACCGGCGCTCTACCAATTGAGCTACACTCCTATATAGAGTTTACTCTATAATTTTTGTTACTACTCCAGCTCCAACTGTTCTTCCACCTTCACGTATCGCAAAATTTAATTTTTCTGACATCGCGATTGGTGTAATTAATTTAACTGTAAATTTAGCATCATCACCAGGCATAACCATTTCTGTACCAGCTGGCAATTCTACCTCACCTGTTACGTCCGTAGTTCTAAAGTAAAACTGTGGTCTATACTTAGTGAAAAATGGAGTATGTCTTCCTCCCTCTTCTTTTTTAAGAACATAAGCTTGAGCTTCAAATTTAGTGTGTGGAGTAACCGATCCTGGTTTACACAATACTTGACCTCTTTCAATATCTGTTCTTTCAACACCTCTCAAAAGTACCCCAACGTTATCTCCTGCTTCACCTGAATCTAATAGTTTTCTAAACATTTCTACACCAGTACATACTGATTTTTTTGTTTCCCTTATTCCAACTATTTCTAATTCATCACCAGTTTTTAGAATACCTGACTCAACTCTTCCTGTTGCAACTGTACCTCTTCCTGAAATTGAAAAAACATCTTCGACTGGCATTAAGAAATCTTTATCTTTAGGCCTATCGGGCTGTGGAATAAATTCATCAACATTTTTCATCAATTCTAATATTGAATTTTTTCCAATCTCATCATCTCTACCCTCAACTGCTGCAAGTGCAGAACCTTTAGCAATTGGAGTTTTATCACCAGGAAATTTATAAGATGTAAGCAATTCTCTTATTTCCTCTTCAACTAGATCAATCATCTCTTTATCGTCAACTTGATCAACTTTATTTAAATAAACACAAATCGCTGGAACACCAACTTGTCTTGCTAAAAGAATATGCTCTCTAGTTTGTGGCATAGGACCATCTGCTGCATTAACAACTAAAATTGCACCATCCATCTGAGCTGCTCCAGTAATCATATTTTTTACATAGTCAGCGTGACCAGGACAATCTACGTGTGCATAGTGTCTTTTTTCCGTTTCATATTCAACGTGAGCAGTTGAGATTGTTATACCTCTCTCTTTTTCCTCTGGAGCTTTATCAATCTGATCATATGCTACCGCTTGTGCCCCACCAGTTTCAGATAAAACTTTTGTGATCGCAGCTGTTAAAGTTGTTTTACCGTGGTCTACATGACCAATTGTACCAATGTTACAATGCGGTTTATTTCTTACAAATTTTTCTTTTGACATTACTTATATCCTCACGTTTATGTTTTGTTCAATTTTATTTCTTGGAGCGGGTAAAGGGAATCGAACCCTTACATCCAGCTTGGAAGGCTAGCGTTCTACCATTGAACTACACCCGCACAACCCCAAGAGTTTCACTCCAGTTTAGTCAAAACTTTATTAAATGGTGGAGGGGGAAAGATTCGAACTTTCGAAGACCGAAGTCAACGGGTTTACAGCCCGCCCCATTTGACCGCTCTGGAACCCCTCCTTTTGGGGAAGTGTCCCCTTATTCAATAAAGCTTCAAATAACAAGCGTTTTATATATTTTTATTATGCAAATGCAATATGTGATTTAATAAGTAAATATTCAAAAAAACGTGTAAAACTTAGAAATTTTATGAATAAATCATCTTTTTTTATAATAAGTCAACATGCTGTAATTGAAGCGCTTAAAAACCCTAAAAGGAAGGTCTTAAGAGTTTTTTTAACTGAAGAAAGTAAGAAAAATATACATCGAGAAAATCCAAAAAAAGATCTTCTAAATAACGTAAAAGTTTATTTTAAGACTAAAAAGGAATTGGATAAATATAGTAATAAAGAAAATTTATTACATCAAGGTTATGTTGCTGAGGTTGAACATCTTGAGACTCCATTATTAAAAGACTTCGTGAAAAATGCAGATAATAAAACATTAGTTTGTTTGGATGGTGTTACTGATCCAAGAAACATAGGCTCTTTAATAAGAAGTGCAGTAGCTTTTGGAATAGATGGTGTAATCATAAAAGAAAGAAATTTTCCAAGAGAAAGTAAGAGTATGTTTAAAGCTGCTAGTGGAGCTATGGAATATATAAATATTTTTGAGGTATCGAATATTAATAGCACTCTAAAAAATCTAAAAGATAAAAATTTCTGGGTTTATGGATTTGATGGAAAAGGAGAAAAAAATTTTAGTGATATTAAATGGAAGGGAAACAACGTTTTATTATTTGGATCAGAGGGATCAGGAATGCGTAAACATACGTCTAAATATGCAGATTTTTTGTTAAAAATAGATATTGATAATAAGATAGAAAGCTTAAATATATCAAATAGTGCTGCAATAGTATTTCATCACTTGAGTTATCTAAAAAAAATAGTTGATTAATTAACTAATAATTAATAGTTATTGCGCATGCCCTTGTAGCTCAGCTGGTAGAGCAATTGATTTGTAATCAATAGGTCCGCGGTTCGAATCCGTGCGGGGGCACCATCATT
>CACEDG010000012.1 GCA_902558225.1 uncultured Pelagibacteraceae bacterium
GTTTAAAAAACCAAGCAGAGTCTTCTGGATCTTGATTAATCTTTGATGGATCATCTACTATAGCTTGATTTGTATCAACCACTTCCCCACTCACAGGTGTATATACATCACTAGCAGCTTTGGTTGACTCTACAACACCAGCTGTACCATCTTTCTCTACGTTAACACCTTTTTCTGGAAGTTCTGCAAAAACTATATCACCCAGCATTTCTGTTGCATGTTGTGTAATACCTATTGTTGCAACATCTCCATCTAGTTTAATCCACTCATGTTCTTTTGAATATTTTACTTCACTCATTAATTTACTCCTTTGACATAACTTTTTTTATAAAATGGTAAGCTGCAAATACTTGCAGGATGTTTTTTACCTCTTACTTCTAAAAATACTTTAGTATTTTTTTTTGAAAATTCATTTTCCACATAACCCATTGCAACAGGCCCATTAACACTTGGTCCAAATGTACCACTTGTGATTTCTCCAATGTGAACATCTGATTGATTGAATATTTTTGTTTTTTCTCTAGCAATAATTCTTCCCTCAGGTTTAATTCCAACTCTTATTTTACTGACACCATCATTTAATTGTTTAATAATTATATCAGAACCAATAAAATCTCCCTTAGAGATTCTTTCTTTTGAAATAGCCCACTTTAAATTTGCTTCCACTGGAGTTTTGTCTTTATCAAGATCATGACCATAAAGACATAAACCAGCTTCCAATCTTAGTGTATCTCTTGCTCCAAGACCTATCAATTTGGATCCTTTATTAATTAATTCTCTGGTTAATTTGTCTACAAATTCGTTTGCAATAGATATCTCAAAGCCATCTTCACCTGTATAACCAGATCGCGTAATATAAACTTTCTGATTTTCAAATTTAAACCAGTTTCCTGACATAAAATTAAGTTCATTCACACCATTAATAACATCATTAAGAATTTCTGATGATTTAGGACCCTGAATGGCAATTAGAGATCTATTTTCATCCAAAACCATTTTGTACTTCTCTTTAAGAAGTTCTTTTAAAATTTTGAAGTCATTATCTTTGCATGCTGCATTGAGAATTATTAAAAAACCCTCATTTGTTTTTGTAATAATCAAATCGTCATGTATCCCAGCATCTTTATCCATTAGAAAGCTGTATTTTGAATGATTTAATTTTAAATTTTTTAGATCTAAAGGAAAAATTTTTTCTAAATCATTAATTAAGTCTTCACCACCATAAATAAATAGCTGACCCATGTGGGAAACATCAAAGATACCTGAGTGATTTCTTGTGAATTTATGCTCTTCTACAATACCTTCTGAATATTGTATCGGCATTTGATAGCCTGCAAATTCAACAAATTTTGCATTACAATCTTGATGTAATTGGTACAGCGATGTTTTTTTTGTTTCCATATTAACTCTTTGTACCCATCTGTATATTTGCCTGAGAGTTTTGCTCCTTCGGCGAGAATTAAATCTCTTTCCAGAGTTAATATGTTACGGTCCTTTTTGCCTGAGAGATTCCTGGGTGGTTGCTCCTTCGGCGCTACAATAATCTGTAGTCTCTCCCGTGGCTGAATAATCTTATATGTATAGAAAAAAGTCAATCAGAAACAATCTTTTTTTGTTTACTCAAAAGCGAGTAAAATTGTAATAAAACTGCAAAAAGTATAATTGCACCCCCTATTAATCCAAATATAGAAGGTCTTTCACTGACAAAAAGAAATGCCCATAAAGGTCCTAAAACAGATTCGGATAACATTATAATTCCCACCATGGCAGATGGCGTTGTTCTTGCACCAATAGTTATAAATATAAAACCGAAACCAACTTGAAAAAACCCTGCTAGAAAACCTAAAAAAATATCATTCGGAGAAATCATTATTTTTGGAGATAACAAAAAGCCAATTAAACACGAACTCACACCAGCAACAAACTGAGCCGGCACCATGTCTACAGTGGGAAATTTTCTTACTATCATTATTAGTACAGCAAAAGTAATAGGCATCGTAAAAGCTGCTAAGTTTCCAGATAATTCTCCTGGTGATAATGAGTTTCCAACCATTATTAAAACACCTGTCATGGCTAAACAGATAGAAAATAAAGTAGTTAAATTAATTTTTTCCTTGAGAAAAAAATACCCAAATATTGCAAGAAATAATATTTGAAGTGAGATAATAAAATTAGTGTTTGCAACAGTAGTATTGTACATAGCAAAAACATAACCACAAAAACCAAAAGATAAAATAATCCCTCCAACAAAACCTGGTAATCCAGAATTATAAAAGGACACCACTATTTTTGTTTTATAACTAATGATTAAGAAAGCTAAAACTGTTAAAGAAAAAAATAAAGATCTCCAAAATAAAATTTGCCACAATGTTGCACCCTCAAAAGATTTTACAATTAATCCTCCAAAACTTAAACTTAATGCACCTAAAAAAATTAATAATGGACCAGGTAAATTTCTGATAAAAGTCATTAAATTTGTGAAATTAAATTTTGAGTCTCCAGGTCATATAATTTAAACAATGTTTCTGCATCAGCTAATTCAACTTTTTTAAATTTTATTTTTGAACCAGGGGTTAGTTGAACTAACTTGTCATAATCAGCGCTAATAACAACTCCTATTTTAGGATAACCACCAATAGTTCCGTGGTCTGAAAGCATGATAATTGGATTTCCGTCTGCTGGTACTTGAATTACACCTTTTATTAAACCTTCTGATTTTATATTTGTATCAACAATATTTTCTATTTTTGGACCTTCTAATCGCATCCCCATTCGATCTGTCAATTTAGAGACAGTAAATTCTCTTTCAAAAAAGATATTTTTGCCCTCATCAGAAAAATAATCGAAATTTGTACCTTGAATGACTCTTATATTTTCGATTTTTGTATTAATGTAATTTAATTTTTTATCATTTAAATTTTTATTGATCTTTGAAATATATATTTTTTTTCCATCTTCTATTTTTTTTCCATTATTAGCACCGATATTTGCTTTTGTATTAATAGAGCAACTTGACCATTGATAATTTAGATCAAGTTGGCCACTAACTGCTAAATATCCATAAACAGATTTGTTCGTTGTAACGATATCTATTTCATCACCATTTTCTAATGTGAAAGATTGATAACATTTTCCCTCTATAACTTTATTTTTTTTCTGAACCATAAATTTTACATCTCCTGTAATCGCAAAATTTATATTATCTCCAAAATACTTTAATAATGGGCCCTGATAAGCAAATTCGATTGTTGGTGAATTCAAATCATTACCAACAAGTTTGTTAGAAATTTGAAAATTCCTATTATCCATTGCTCCACTAAATGGAATCCCAATATGGTAAAGATTGTTTCTGCCTTGGTCCTGAAATGTAGTGTTTATTCCAGCTCTTTTTATTTCAAAATAATTTTTACTCATTATAATCTTTATATTGATCTTGGGTCATTTGTTCAAAAATGATTGTATCACCTGGATTAATTAAATTTGGTTCACTCTCTTTTGAATTATCAAAAATAATACGTGGTGTGTTTCCAATTATATTCCATCCTCCAGGACTTTCAAACGTATAAACATTGGCGAACTGTTCTGTTAATCCAACCGAACCTTTGGGTACTTTAACTCTTGGAGTCTCTAAACGTTTTGCACGTAGTTCATTATCTAAATCACCCAAAAAAGGCATACCTGCAATGAAGCCAGTCATATAACAAAAAAATTCTTTACTGAAGAATTTTTCATAAATCTTATCACGACTTATTTTTAACTTTTCCTCTAATCTTTTAATATCCAATGCAAATTTTTTATCGCAACAAACGGGTATTTTAATCTTATTACTTACTAATTTGTCTTGATTAATGACTTCTAAATTTTCGATTAATTTTTTTATAGTTTTAAAATTTTTTTTTCGAAGGTCGAATGAAATAATTAATTTATTATAAGATGGAGTTAAATTATTTATACCGTCAATATTTTCTTGTTGAATACTTTTGAAATATTGTATTACTTTAGTGTTTATCTCTTTATTCACCTCAGTCCCAAAATCACAATACAAAGCTGCATCACCAAGATTTGATATATTTTTAATCATACCATGTTATACTTACAAATCATAACTATGGAAATTAATATAAATTGTGATTTAGGTGAAAAATCAAAACATCACTCAAATAAATATGATCCAGATTTATTAGAAATCGTCAATTCAGCAAATATTGCTTGTGGTTATCATGCTGGAGATGAAGAAACTATGAATCAAGTAGTAGAAATTTCGAAAAAAAATGGTGTAAGTATTGGCGCACATCCCTCTTTTAATGATCCAGAAAATTTTGGAAGAGAAAGATTAAATCTCTCAGAAAGTGAAATAAAAAAGCTTATAGTTGATCAATATGAAATTTTACAAAAAATAGCTTTAACACACGGAGAAAATGTAACTCATATTAAACCTCATGGAGCATTAAATAATATGGCTTGTGAAGATATTGAATTGGCAACAATATTAGCCAAGACAATTAAAGCAATTAATAAAGACTTAATTTATTTAATACCTACCGGGTCTAAGATGCAAGAGGCAGCGAAAAAATTAGATATGAAATTTGCTTGTGAAATATTTGCTGACAGAAATTACGAGGATGATGGTAATCTTGTTTCTAGAAAAAAATCACATGCTTTGATTACTGACCCAGAGAAAGCAAAAAAACATGTTTTAAAAATGGTACAATCTCAGGCGCTTAATTGTCACAGTGGAAAGCAAATACCTTGTGAAATCGATTCTGTTTGTATACACGGGGATAACTTGAGTTCTTTAGCTACTGCTAAATCAATAAGACTAAATTTAGTTGAAAATGGATTAGAACTTAAAACTTTAAATAAAATGAAAAAATTTAAATAAATGAAAAAAATAATTTTGTTAATCGCTGCAACTTTTTTACTATCAAGTAACTATGTTTTAGCGGCAGGTAGTGCTTCTTCAGATACAGAATCTAATTACGACAAAGCTGTAAAAGTGATTAATTTTGCAAAAAAAAATGAGAAAAAAGGTAAAAAAGAAAAAGCTAACTCTCAATATGAAAAAGCTCAAAAACTTTTATTGAAATCTAATAAAGAAAAACCTGGTAAAGCTGATACTCTAAATTATTTAGGTTTCACGACTAGAAAGCTTGGAGATTTTGAAAATGGGGAGAAATATTATCTTCAAGGTTTAGCTATTGATCCAAAACATAAAGGTATTAATGAATATCTTGGGGAATTGTATGTTGCAACTAACAGACATAATCTTGCAGTTGAAAGGCTTGAGGTTTTAAAAGGTTGCAATTGTGAGGAATATGATCAGCTCAAAGCTGTAATAGCTGGTGAAAAATCGAAATATTAATTTATATTTTTAATCATTTGTTCGGGCATCCATAAAGCTATTTCTGGAAAAATTACTACTAATATAACTGCAAGAACCATTAGTAAAAATAATGGAAATGCACTTCTAGCAATATATCCCATATCTTTTTTTGCCATCCCTTGAAGAACAAATAAATTAAAACCAACGGGTGGAGTGATTTGTGCCATTTCAACAACAATGACTAAAAAAATTCCAAACCAAATCATATCAAAACCTGCCTGCCTAATCATTGGTTCAATGATTGCCATAGTTAAAACTACTGCTGAAATACCATCAAGAAACATTCCTAAAATTATATAAAATATCATCAGAACAAAAATCAAAACATATGGAGATAGTTCCATGTTTTGGATCCAGAGAGCTAGATTTCTCGGTAACCCAGTAAATCCCATTGCTAAAGATAAAAATGTTGAGCCTGCTAAAATAAAAGCAATCATACAGGAAGTTTTAGTTGCTCCAAGCAAAGAAGACTTAAAGGTCTTTAATGTCAAACTCTTTTGAAAGTAAGACAATATTAATGCTCCAACAACTCCTAGTGAAGCTGCCTCAGTAGCCGTTGCTATTCCTGTATATATCGATCCAATAACAGCTAATATTAAAATAATCACTGGTAAAAGTTGTTTTGATCTTTTTATTTTTTCTAAAAATGAGTATTCCTCAATAATTTTAGGCATAAATTTTTTATTAATCAACGACCAGATAATTACGTAAGACATAAATATTAGCGCGATCATTATTCCAGGAATAATTCCGGCAATAAATAATTTTGCTATAGACTCTTGAACAGCAACTCCATAAATAATCAATATAATTGATGGTGGTATAAGCAAACCCAGTGTTCCTGAACCTGCTAAACTCCCTAGTAAGATTTTTTCTGGATAATTTCTTTTTCTTAATTCGGGAATAGACATCTTTCCAACTGTTGCAACAGTTGCAGCTGAAGAGCCAGAAATTGCTGCAAATAATGCACACCCAACAACATTAACATGGATTAAACCTCCTGGTAATTTTTGCATCCAAGGAGATAATCCTTTGAATAAATTTTCAGAAAGCTTTGTCCTAAACAAAATCTCACCCATCCAGACGAATAGCGGTAATGCAGTAAGTGTCCAAGAGGATGATGTCCCCCATATTGTTGTAGCCATTGCATCGCCAACTGGTCTTGAAGTAAATAACATCATACCAATAGCCGATACACCAATCATACTTAAAGCAACCCAAATTCCAGATCCTAAAAAAAATAATAAAACACTGATAAAGAAAATTGTTAAAAGTATTTCAGTCATCTAATGCTTTTTAATTGTTAAAATAAATTGATGAAAAACACTTATAAAAAAAATTGTTGATCCAATAGCTACACTTGTTTGAGGAATCCAAATCAAAATTTCATCTGCTCCCTCGCTACGTTCTTGAAATTTATATGAAATAATTAACATTTTAATAAAATAAAAAGCTAAGTATCCTGAAAAAAAGCTTGCTATACTTAAGCACCAAGTCTCAATAAATTTTTTTTTGGTACCTGATAATTTTTCCAAGAAAAGCGTAATCCTAATATGTCCGCCTTCTACAAATGTGTAAGCTAATGCGAAAAAGGAAGCAGCTGCCATGCAATAACCTGAGTATTCTGCAAGACCTCTTATATAAAAACTGAATATTCTTGATGAGATACCAATCAGTATAAAAACTGCTACTAGAATTAAAAAAAAAGCGGCAATATATCCTGAGAATTTATAGAGTTTATTTAAATTTCTATCTAAAGATTTTAGCATAACAATTTAAGGCCACTCAAATTATAAGTGGCCTTAATTTTAAGATTTGAATTATCTATAACTTGATAAAACCGCAGCTCCTCTTGAGCCAGCTTTTTCAGACCATTCCTTAGCCATAGTCTGTCCAACTTTTTCAAAGTGAGCTTGCAAAGCTGCATTCACTTTTCCAACAACCATACCAGCATCAGCTAAAGCTTTTTTGTCACCCACGTTTCCTTGTTTTGATAACTGCCAACCTTTTCTTTCAGCTAAGGCTGCTTGATTCATAACCATATCTTTGGTCGCTTGATCTAATTTATTCCATGCATCTTTATTTACAATTATCATATTTTTTGGAAACCAAGCTGCAATATCATAGAAATATTTCACACCATTTTCCCAAATTTTTGAATTTTTACCAGTAGTTGGTGATGTGATCATACTTTCTACTGCTCCAGTAGAAAAAGCCTGACTAATTTCGGCTGCCTCTATTTTTGTAGGAGCCATTCCTGTTAGCTCAGCAATTCTGATTGTTGCTGAATTATAAGCTCTAAATTTTAGACCTTTTAAATCTTCCACAGAATTAATTTCTTTTTTACTATACAAGCCTTGAGCTGGCCACGGCACAGCGTAAAGAAACACTAAGCCTTTCTCGTCTAATCCTTTAACAATTTCATCTTTAGAAGCTTTATATAGCTTCATTGCATCAGAGTACGAAGTTGCTAGGAATGGTTGAGAGTCAACCTCTAAAAGTGGATCTTCTTTTCCAAGAGCTGACATAAATCTCTCACCAATCTGAGCTTGACCTGTTCTTACTGCTCTAAAAATTTCTCCACCTTTAAACAAAGAACCACCTGGGTGAGTTACAATTGTTAACTTGCCGCCACTTTTTTCAGTTACATTTTTTGCAAATTCAGCTGCATTTGCAGAATGAAAGTTCCCTGCTCCATAAGCTAGAGCCATGTCCCATTTCTCTGCAATTGCTAGATTAATTGACAAAATTAATGAAACTAAAATAGTTGATAAATATTTTAAGAATTTCATTTGTCCTCCATTTTTATTAAAAGTATTTCATTATGTATTAAAATAATTTTCAATAAAAAAATAATACTACTTTTAATTGAATTATTTTAAATATTTAATACTATAAGCTCATTTTGTTAGAAGAAGCACTCATATTAGTTCAGATTATTTTTATAGATATAATCTTAGCAGCAGATAATGCAATTATCATTGGCTTAATTGCTGCAAACTTTGCACCAAAACATAGAAGACAAATTATTTTGTGGGGCGTTGCAGGAGCATTAATATTTAAGGTAGTTTTTGCTTTATTTGCAACTTACTTATTTAAATTTTACTTTATCAAAATCTTAGGTGGCTTACTTTTAATTTGGATTGTAAATGATTTAAGAAAAGATCTTTTTGAAATTAAGAAAGTAAAATCACCGACAAAAAAATCAAAAGAACCATCATATATTCAGAGTGTTTACAAAGTCTTGTTTGCAGATATTACAATTAGTTTTGATAACGTCATAGGTGTTGTTGGAGCAGCTAAAGGGAATTTTGGTTTTATGATTTTTGGCCTAGTTTTATCAGTAATTCTGACTGGTGCTATGGCAACATACCTTGCAAGTTATATTCAGAAACATTTATGGATTGCTTATGTTGGCTTAGGTTTTATTCTACTTGTAGCAATTCAGTTAGTTATTGGGGGACTTGTAGATTTAGAAATTTTATCAATCAATGAACAATTCAAAAAATATTTTTAATATGAATGTTTTTTGGTTGGGTATTTACTAGTTCTTACTTCATAAGCAAATTTTCTTAATCCTGAATTAATATATTTTTTTACATTTAGAAACTTTTTTACAAATTTAATATTAGTTTGATTTAAACCAATCAAATCATCAGTTACTAGGACTTGACCATCACAATAAACAGATGACCCAATTCCAATAGTTGGAATTTTTAAACTTTTAGTTATTTGTTTAGCTATTGGTGTTTTAATACACTCTAGCACAATTGCAAAAACCCCATTTTTCTGGAGTAATAAGGCATCATTAATTAATTGATTAATTTCTTTAGTAGTTTTTCCTTTAGATTTAAATTTTCCTTTTGCAGATTGAGGTAATAATCCAAGATGGCCCATAACGGGAATATTATTTTTTGTTAGAGCCCTAATTTGTTTTATAATTTTCTTTCCTCCTTCTAATTTTACAGCATCACATTTTGTCTCTTTCATTATTTTTTTAGAATTTTTCAAAGCTGAGACACTTGTATCGTAAGTTTTGTATGGCATATCTACAACCATTAAACTTTTTTGAACACCGAGCCTTACACTTTTTGAGTGATTTATCATTTCAGTTAAACTGACACTTCGTGTAGTTTTGTAATTATACAAAACTGAACCAAGTGAATCCCCTACTAAAACAATATCAACGTGCTTATCAATTTCTTCTGCTACATTTTTTGAATAAGCAGTAAGACAAACTATTTTTGCTCTGTTTTTTTTATTTAAAATTTTTTTTATTTTTTTTATCATTCTAGTTCAATTGTGCTTGGTGGCTTAGAAGTTACGTCATAAACTACTCTATTAATACCCCTAATGCTATTAACGATTTTATTTGAAATTTCTTGGATAAATGTTTTTTTAAATTGAAAAAAATCAGCTGTCATACCATCTTCGGAAGTTATAGCCCTCAGCAAACACAGATATTCATATGTTCTATTATCTCCCATTACACCGACTGTTTTTACTGGAAGTAATGCTGCATAAGCTTGCCAAATTTTGTCATATAATTTGTGATCTTTTAAACCCTTAATGAAATAATAATCTGCTTCTTTCAAAATTTTTATTTTTTCTCTAGTTATCATTCCTGGCATTCTTATAGCTAAACCAGGGCCTGGAAAAGGATGCCTAGATATTATTTCTTTACTTAAGTTAAGCTCTAATCCTAATTTTCTTACCTCGTCTTTAAATAAAAACTTTAATGGCTCAACAAGACTAAGTTTCATTTTTTTTGGTAATCCTCCTACATTATGATGCGATTTAATTTTAGAGGTTCTGCTACCAGTAACAGATTTACTCTCAATTAAGTCAGGGTAAAGAGTCCCTTGTGCTAAATATTTTACTCTTTTAATTTTTTTTGCATAACGTTCAAAAATTTTAATAAATAAATTACCTATAATTTTTCTTTTTTTTTCTGGGTCTGTAATATTCTTTAATTTTCTAATAAATTCATTCTCAGCATTGACATAAATTAAATTAATTCTTAACTTTTTTTTGAATGTTTCTACAACTTGTTTTTCCTCATTTTTTCTAAGAAAACCTGTATTAACAAATATACAATAGAGATTTTTTCCAATTGCTTTATTCAGTAATTGAGCAACAACGCTGCTATCTACCCCGCCTGATAAAGCACAAATCACTCTACTTTTACCTACTTGTTTTCTAATATCTCTTATCAATTTTTTCTTTTGATCCCTAGAGGACCAATTTCTTTTAATTTTACATATTAAAAAGATAAAATTACTTAAAAGTTTTTTACCATTTTCAGTATGTGTAACTTCAGGATGAAATTGAACTCCATAGAAATTCTTTGATTGATTTTCTACCATGGCAAATTTTGAATTTTGACTTGAGGCAATGACTCTGAAATTTTTAGGTAGTTTTGAGACTTGATCAGCATGGCTCATCCATACTTTTATTGTTTTATTTTTCCTAAAAAAATTTTTAGTGAGAGGGCTATTTTTTTTCATGTAAATATTTGCTAACCCAAATTCCCTATGTTTTGATTGTTTTACCCGGCCTCCATTTAATTTTGATAAAATTTGATGCCCAAAACAAATGCCAAGAACTGGTATATTGTTTTCAATGATATTTTTATCAAAGGAATATCTTTTAATGTCATAAACGTTTAGTGGGCCACCAGATAAAATTATGCCCTTGATAGAGTCATCAATATATTTGTTTCTTATTTTTTTATGACTTACAATTTCAGAAAAAACTCCAAGCTCTCTTATTCTTCTTGCTATTAATTGGGTAAATTGTGAACCAAAATCTATAATTAAAATCTTTTTAAGACTTTGATCAGGACTCATTATTTTTTGGTTCAATATTAGACAGAGTTTCTAAAATATTTTTATTTTCATCGCAAAGTTTTTTACAAACTTTACTAAATGTATCAGATAAATCTTTTACTTCAGAATAATTTGATTGTTTTAAGGCTATTTTCATAGACATTAAAATCGCTTCTTCATTATTGGGTTCTATTAAAAGTGTTGCCTCTAAATTTTTTTTTTCGTTTTCTTGATCTTCCTCTAAATTATAAATTTTTGCTAAATATAGGTACGCATTCGAATCTTTTGGATTAAAAACAATAGTTCTCTCAAACATAAATCTTGCATCTTCATATTTTTTTGCATTATAGAAATCTAAACCTTCCTTAAAAAATTTTTCATTTCCCAAACTGAAGTTTAGAAAATTTATTATAATGAAAAATACGAGGGTATAATTAGATAATCTGATCATTAATATTTATTGTCGTTTTTAACTACATCTACGTTATGAACCATACTTTCATAAAATCCTGCTTTTGTTATTTTTACAAATTGCGGTTTAGATCTTAAGTATTTAATTTGTTTGGATCCAAGATACCCCATTGAGGATCTTAATCCACCAACTAATTTTAAAATTACCTTATCTACATTGCCTTTATATTTTGCCAAACCTTCAACACCTTCAGGTACATATTTAGACAAATCTTTTTGTTTAGATTGAAAGTATCTATCAGCTGATCCTTTGTTCATAGCTCCTACAGAACCCATGCCTCTAAAACTTTTAAAAAATTTTCCATTTCTCTTTATCAATTTCCCAGGTGTTTCATCAGTGCCAGCAAATAGAGAACCAATCATTACTGCATCTGCTCCAGCTGCAAAAGCTTTAGCGAGATCCCCTGAGTATTTTATACCTCCATCAGAAATTATTTTAATATTTTTATTTTTAACTCCTTTTCTCACGTTTAATATTGCACTTAATTGAGGTACCCCAATACCAGCAACTAATCTCGTCGTACAAATTGAGCCAGGTCCTATCCCAACTTTTATGATATCTACACCTAATTTTATAAGAAATTTTGCTGCATCTGTTGTTGCAATATTACCAGCACATAACGCAGTTTTTTTATTTTTTATCTTTTTAATTAATTTGATAATTTCAGAAACTTTTTTGGTATGACCATGAGCTGTATCAACAACAACCATGTCCAAATTTTCTTTGAGAATTGCTTTGGCTCTTTTAAATTCATCTGGACCAGCTCCAACAGCAGCGCCAACAAGTAAGTTGTGTTTTTTTACTTTTTTAATTTCTTTAATTTGATTCTTTATGTCTAAATTTCTATGAATAATCCCAATTCCACCAGCTTTTGCCATTGCGATGGCCATTTTACTTTCCGTTACAGTATCCATCGCTGACGATAAAAGCGGTATCTTAAGTTTTAAATTTGGTGTTAATTTAATACTTGTGTCAACTTCTGCTGGCAGTATTTCAGAATACTTCGGAACAAGGGTAACATCATCAAAGGTGAGTGCTTCTTTTATAGGATCCATAATGATTTATATATGATTCCTATAAAATTAAAAGGGACTATCTAATTTTTTTACAAATAATAAAACTTTCTTTAGAATCTTTGCGACTAGATTGAGGTTTAAAAACCCTAACTTCTCTAAAAAGTTTTTTACCTAGTGCGACAATTTCATTAAATGATGATCCCATAAATATTTTAGAAACAAATGAACCATTTTTATTAATAATTTCTTTAGAAAAAATCATAGCCTCCTTACATAATTCACCTGTTTGAATAGAATCTATATTTTTTATTCCTGTAGTATTAATAGCCATATCTGACATTACAAGATCTGCTTCTTTAACTAAATTAGTTTTTATAATTTTTTGAATATCTGGTTCAGTAAAATCTCCACTTATCTGCGTCGTATTCTTAATCTCATCCATTTTTTTTAAATCTATTGAAATTACATGACCGCTATTTTTAACAATCCTTGAGGCATATTGTGACCAACTACCTGGTGCAGCTCCAATATCAACAACTATCATTCCTCCTTTTAAAATTTTAAATTTTTCATTTATTTCAATTAATTTGTAAGCAGATCTTGCTCGAAATCCCTCAATTTTAGATTTACGAACAAAAATATCTCTTTTTTGTCTATTTAGCCAGTTTTTTGAAATTTTATTTTTTTTCAATCAATTATTAAATCTAAGTTTTTTATCTATTACTTCGCCATCCAAAGTTTCAATTTTAGAGATAAAATTTTTATCTTTTCTTATTTGATCATTATTTTTTCCAGCAAAATGCACTATTCCTATTTCATGATTTGGTAAGTAAGGTTCAACTAAAGTATTTCTTTTAGTATCAAACTTTAAAGCCTCAATTAAAGTCCAATTACAATAAGCGGGCAATATTTCTACATTCAAACCATCATAATAAATAGTTATGTTCATTGCTATTTGTTCAGAGCCCCAAATTTTTCCACCTGACAATGCCTTTTTAAGATTTTTTTGCCATACTTCCCAATGTGGAGCATTAGCCTCGAGGGCAAAGACACCAATATTTAAATGAGGTTTTAAGGCAACTTGTCTTGCAATTTTTTCTGAAAAACCAGAGGATTTAGCGTGTTTGTAATTTTGTGATTTTATTCTGGCGAAACTTCCTAAAAACCACTCTGCTCTCAAAACTCTTCCGTAAGCACGATCTGCTGAGGAAGCAATTGAAAGTTTACCATTTTCACATCCTTTTAAGAATAATTCAATTGGATACCAAGAATTTACCCATGCATCTGCATCTATCCAAAGATATTTTTCATAACCTGGAAAGTATCTAGGTAAGAAAGCCCTTGAAACTTGACTTTTAAGCCATTCTTTTCCTCTAACTTTAGAGTCTGGAACTTCTATATCCCAATCAGCACTTTTGATTGAGTCAACTTTATTTGATAAATCTTTCTTTTGTTCATCTGTTAGACCTGCATCAAGAATACAAATCGCAATCTGTTCACTTTCCTTGAATCTTTTTATTGAGTCTATTAATTCATTTAAAAGTAAAAAATAATTTGCATCAGCTAAAGAGATAATGACATTTTTCTTCATTACAATACATCTTCAAGATCATCTTCATCGTCTTGATTTTTTTCATTTTCCAGTCGTTTTTTTATTCTAGAGTAATGTAAAAAACTAATTGGTATTAAAAGCAAATATACGATTGCACTTATTGCTATTACATTAAAAGTATAAACAAGTAAAAGACCAAAAAATAAAACAATACCAAAAAGTAAAAATATTGTTGTTTTTCTCGGTATCACTATTTTTTTAAATGAATATGTTGGAAATTTACTTATCAATAAAATAGAGGTTGCTATAAAAAAAGCTGGGACAACTATCTCATAATTCAAATTTATTAAATCAAATCCACTTAGACTTATGATTAAAGGCGTTAAAACTAAAATACCACCTGCTGGTGAGGGCACACCCTCAAAAAAATTATCTCTCCAAGAAGGCTCTTGATTTGAATTTATATTAAATCTCGCCAATCTTAATGCTACACAAACCACAAATATTAAACAGAGTAACCAGCCAAATTTTCCAAGAGTATTTAATTTCCAAAAATACATTATAAACGCTGGTGCTACTCCAAAACTTATCATGTCTGTTAATGAGTCTAGTTCTTTTCCTACTTTAGAGGTTCCTTTTATTAATCTTGCAATTCTTCCATCAAGACCATCGATCAGTGCAGCAAATAAAATTGCAATTATTGCAATTTCATATTTTTCATCTAAAGCAAATCTTATAGAAGTTAAACCAATACAAACTCCAATTAAAGTGAGCATATTCGGCAATATCATCCTAGCACTCTTCTTATCAGGTACTATTTTTAAATTACTTTTTCTTTGTTCCATTTTATTTTTTGGCTAGTAATGTCTCACCAGAAATAGCTCTTTGTCCAACTTTAACCAATGGCTCATAATTTTCATAATAAACATCAGCTCTACTTCCGAACCTAATCATTCCAATTCTTTCACCCTGTTTTAACACTTGATCTTTGTTTGTTTCACAAACGATTCTTCGTGCAACCAAACCTGCTATTTGGACGATAATTATATCGTTGTTATGATTATCCTTTATTTTAAAATAATTTCTTTCATTATCCTCACTCGCCTTATCAAGAGAGGCATTAACAAATTTACCAGGTTTATATAAGATTTCCTCTACCTTTCCAGCACATGGGGTTCTGTTTACATGGCAGTCAAAAACATTCATGAAGATACTTATTTTTTTGAATTTTTTACTTTCTAGTCCTAATTCTTTTGGACCATCAATTTCTTCAACTTTAATTACCTCTCCATCAGCAGGACTTACAAGGTAATCATCATTCTCAATTATTACTCTCTCAGGGTCTCTAAAAAAATAATAAACCCAAATCGTTAGTAACAAACCAATAAGACCTAGGAAATCACTAAAAACATAAAATACTATTGTGACTATTCCAGCTATAACTAAAAATTTATAGCCCTCAGCGTGAATTTTTGGAAATATTTTACTAAACATATTCTTCTATTTGATAATTTTTCATTAATATGTATATAAAAACGCGAAATTCAATTAATAAGATTAAAAATTTAAGTGAGCAAAATTAGCGTTAAAAACCCTATAGTCGAGTTAGATGGTGATGAAATGACCAGAATTATCTGGGATTTTATTAAAAAAAAATTGATACTTCCATATCTTGATCTCGGCATTGAGTATTATGATTTAGGAATGAAAAGCAGAGATGACTCTGATGATCAAATCACTATTGACTCAGCAAATGCAATAAAAAAATTTGGTGTAGGTATTAAATGCGCAACAATTACCCCTGATGAAGCTCGGGTAGAAGAATTTAAATTAAAAAAAATGTGGAGATCTCCGAACGGAACTATAAGAAATATTATTGGTGGTACGGTATTTAGGGAACCAATAATTTGTTCTAATATTCCTAAACTAGTTCCATCATGGTCTGATCCAGTAGTGATTGGAAGACATGCTTTTGGAGATCAATATAGAGCTACCGATTTTAAAGTACCAGGTAAGGGTAAAATGGAAGTCAAATGGACCTCAGAAGATGGAAAAGATGAAATCAAATATGAAGTGTTCAATTTTACGGGTCCAGGAGTTGCGCTATCCATGTATAATTTAGACAAATCAATTGAAGATTTTGCAAGATCTTGTTTCAGCTATGGGCTAATAAAGAATTGGCCTGTTTATTTATCTACAAAAAATACAATTCTTAAAAAATATGATGGAAGATTTAAAGATATATTTGAGGAAATTTATAACAAAGAATTTAAAGATAAATTTGAAAAAATAAATATTACATATGAACATAGATTAATTGACGACATGGTTGCTTGTGCGATGAAATGGAGTGGAAAATATATCTGGGCATGTAAAAATTATGATGGTGATGTTCAATCTGATACTATGGCCCAGGGATATGGTTCATTAGGTTTGATGACTAGTACATTGCTTACACCTGATGGAAAAATAATGGAAGCAGAAGCTGCACATGGAACGGTAACCAGACACTACAGAATGCATCAACAAGGAAAAGAAACATCTACTAATCCAATTGCATCAATTTTTGCCTGGACGAGGGGATTGGCACACAGAGGTAAACTCGATGCTAATAATGAGCTTATCAAATTTGCCAATACTATAGAAAAAGTTTGTATTGAAAGCGTTGAAAATGGGTCAATGACAAAAGATCTTGCGATATTGGTTGGACCCTCAAGCAAATATCTGACAACTAATCAGTTTTTAGATGTGATTGATAATAATCTAAAAAAGAAACTAAATTAAAGACTTAATTTTTTCAAAAGCTTCGTCAATTTTATTGGTATCTTGTCCCCCTGCTTGAGCAAAATCTTTTCTACCTCCGCCTCCTTTACCACCAATAATTTCAGAACCTAATTTTGCAAATTTTACAGCATCATATTTGTCAACTAGCTTATCCGTAACACCAACTCCTAAACCAACTTTGCCTTCGCTACTTGCGAAAACAATTACAATTCCATCGCCCAATTCTTTTTTTCCATTATCAACTAATTTTCTTAAATCCTTAGGAGGTAAATCTTGAACTTTT
>CACEDG010000013.1 GCA_902558225.1 uncultured Pelagibacteraceae bacterium
AAATTTGCTTTATCAACAAAATTGGAAATTTCATTGGCCGCCTCATCTATTAGTTTTTCGTAATTTTTTTGATTTTCTATAATTTCAGTTTTTAATTTAAAATGATTTTGACTCAGCTCATTAATTTCTTTTTCTTTCTTTTCTTTATATTCATAAATCAAAGACTTCAACACTCTAAATTTATTGGATAAAATTTTTAATTCTTCTTTTTTTTGCTCAACCTTTTTTTTTGTCTCATAATATTCATCCATCACCTTTACAGCAGTAATTAATAAAAGCTTATTTTCTCCTAAATTTCCTAAATCGTTTTTTAGACTATTAAATTTTTGATTGATTTGAATTAATAATTCTTCCAAATGTTCTTCTTGACCATCCTCACAAGACAGAAGAAACTCTTTTCCATTAAATTTGATAGTTACGTTTGCCATTTGTCAATTTCATCTAATAAAATATCTGTTTCTTGATTTAATTCATCTATTTTTTCTGAAAATTCTGAATGTTTTTTTTTCTCGATTTTTTCTTGTGCTTGAAAATCATCCAATTTTTTACTTAAAATATCATAGTCTTCGGCTAAGATTTTATATTTTTTTTCAAGTTCTTGTTTTTCAATTTCTAATTGATTTTTTTGTGAACTTAAATCATCGATGTTATTTTTTATGTCTAGACTTTTAAGATTTAAATTTTTTAATTTTGTTAACGCTGAATTAAGTTTTTTTTCTTTTTCAATTAGAGAATTCATATATATATGTTTATATTATTAAATAGATTCTTCTTAGTCTAGACAGGATAATTTTTTGAGCAAACAATATAAAGAATTAGCTAATTGTATAAGATTTTTGTCCATTGATGCTGTACAAAAAGCTAATTCCGGTCACCCTGGGATGCCAATGGGAATGGCAGATGTTGCAACTGTTCTATTTAAAGAATTTTTAAGTTTCAATCCTAATAACCCTAATTGGATAAATAGAGATAGATTTGTACTTTCAGCAGGCCATGGTTCAATGTTGCTATACTCTCTACTTTATCTTACTGGATATAAAAGTGTATCTTTAAATGATATAAAAAATTTTAGACAACTTAATTCAATTTGCGCAGGTCATCCAGAGTACCATCCCAATTCTGGAATAGAAACAACTACAGGACCTTTGGGTCAAGGAATATCTAATGCAGTTGGTTTTGCATTGTCAGAAGAGATTTTAAAAAAAAAACTTGGAAAAAAAATTATTAATCATAAAACTTACGTACTAGCTGGCGACGGTTGTCTGATGGAAGGAATAAGTCATGAAGCGCTAAGCCTGGCAGGACATTTAAAATTAAAAAATCTTATTCTTTTATTTGATAATAATTCTGTATCTATTGATGGACCAACTAGTTTAGCAGTTTCAGACAATTATGAAAAAAGATTTTTAAGTTATGGTTGGAATTATTTAAAAATAAATGGTCATAATTATAAAGAAATTTCAAAAGCATTAAAAAAAGCCCAGAAGTCAAATAGACCTGTAGCAATTTCCTGTAAAACAACAATTGGTTATGGATCTCCAAATAAAGGTGGCAGATCTTCATCACATGGAAGTCCTTTGGGTGAGGACGAAATAAAATTAGTAAGAAAAAAACTCAAATGGAATTACGAGCCTTTTAATATACCAAGTAAATTATTAAATGAATGGAAAAAAATTGGAAAAAATGCTTCTCAAAATGCAAAAAAACAGGAAATTAAGTACAAAAAAATCTTATCAAATTTTAAAAACTTCAAATCATTAAAACATTTAGTTGAAAAAACTAAAAATGAATATTTAAAAAATTCAAAAACTATGGCAACAAGAAAATCATCTGAAATTTTTTTGAATATTATAGCAAAACTTCCAAATATAATTGGTGGTTCGGCTGATTTAGCAGGATCAAATAACACAAAAACCAAAGATCATAAAATTATTAAACCTGGGGATTTTTCAGGGAACTATATTCATTATGGAGTTAGAGAACATGCAATGTGTGGAATAATGAATGGTATTGCTTTGCATAGTAATCTAATTCCTTATGGTGGTACGTTTCTGATATTCAGTGACTATTGCAAACCATCGATAAGACTAGCAGCGATGATGAAACAAAAAGTTATATATGTATTTACACATGATTCAATTGGTTTGGGTGAAGACGGTCCAACACATCAACCAATTGAGCAATTAACAAGTTTGAGATCTATTCCAAATTTAAATGTTTTTAGGCCTTCAGACACAATTGAAACTTTTGAGTGCTGGCAATTAGCGCTTGAAAGCAAAGAGACTCCAAGCGTAATAGCTTTAACTAGACAGGGAGTAAATCCACTAAGACTTACTAGTTCATCTAAAAATAAGTGCTCGAATGGCGCTTATGAAATTTTAAGAACTGGAGAAAATCTGAGTGTTACCATTTTAGCAACTGGATCAGAAACTAGTTTAGCGATCAATATAGGTCATAAATTAGCCACAGATGGTATTTATTCAAAAATTATATCAATGCCTTGTCATGAATTATTTGATCAACAAAGTGAAAGTTATAAAAAAAAAATTCTAAAAGAGACAAGCCTTGTTGTATCAATAGAGGCATCCGAAACAAATTTTTGGAAAAAATATACTGGGATTAATGGTTTGAACTTTGGGATAAATGAATTTGGAAAAAGTGCACCATATAAAGAAATTTATAATCACTTCAAATTAGATGAGAAAAGTATTTTTAAAAGAATTAAAGAAAAATTATGAAAATAAAAGTTGGGATAAATGGATTAGGCAGAATAGGAAGAATGGTTATTCGCTCTATTGTTGAAAACAATTTTAAAGATATAGAAATAAAACATATTAACAATAAAACAAATTCCGAAGGTAGTTTTGCTCTCTTAAAATACGACTCAGTTCATGGAAAATTTAATGTAGATTTAGGTTTTGATGAAAAACATTTAATCATCAACAAAAATAAAATTACATTTAGTCAAGAAACAGATTTAAATAACATTAATTGGAAAAAATATGGTGTTGACTATGTTTTTGAATGTACTGGTAAGTTTAATACTAAAGATAAATTACAAACTCATTTGAATAATGGAGCCAAGAAAGTCATTGTTTCTGCTCCATGTAAAAATGCAGATAAGACAGTTGTGTTTGGGGTTAATGAGTTAGAATTAAGAGAAAACGACAAGATTATTTCTGCTGCGTCGTGTACAACAAATTGTCTAGCTCCTATTGCTTATGTTTTGAACGAAAACTTTGAAATCGAAAGAGGTTTTATGACAACAATCCACGCATTTACCAGTGATCAGAGAATTTTAGACAATTCTCATAAAGATCCAAGAAGAGCTCGTTCTGCTAGTCAATCTATCGTACCAACTTCGACTGGTGCATCTAAAGCAATTGGTGAAATTATACCTTCTCTTAAAGGAAAACTAGAAGGTATTGCGATGAGGGTTCCTACTCCAAATGTTTCTTTAGTTGAACTCGTTTTTTGTACGAAAAAAGATTTAAGTGTTGAAAAAATTAATTCTGCATTCAAAAATTTTAGTAAAAAAAATAAGATACTTGAAATAACTTATGAAAAACTTGTATCCATTGACTTTAATCACAATCCTGCCTCATCAATAATAGATGCAAGTCTGACTAATGTGATAGGAAAAAATATGGGTAAAATTTCAGCTTGGTATGACAATGAGTGGGGTTTTTCAAATAGAATGTGCGATATAGCAGGTTATCTTCATAAAATTTCTTAATGAATAATATTAAAGATCATGAAAATCTTGAAAAAAAAATTGTTTTATTAAGACTTGATTTAAATGTTCCATTAAAAGATGGGATAATAATTGATGAAACACGAATTAATAAGATATTACCAGTAGTCAAATTTTTGATAGATAATAACTCAAAAATAGTTGTAATTTCTCATATCGGCCGTCCTAAAGGAAAAGTAGCTAAGAGCTTATCTCTTAAACCTATTTCTAAAAATTTAGAAAAGAAAATAAACAAAAAAATTAGGATCATAAATGACAACATTTTAAATTTAAAAAAAGAGAATTTATTTAACGATTCTAATGAACAAATAGTTTTTTTAGAAAATATTAGATTTTATGAGGCTGAAGAAAAAAATGAATATTCTTTTGCAAAACAATTAGCTAGTTTGGGTGATTTATTCGTTAATGATGCGTTTTCCTGTTCGCATAGAGCTCACACGTCAGTGAGCAAAATCACAGAATTTTTACCCTCTTTTGCTGGATTACAACTTAATACAGAAATTAACGCATTAAAAAAAGTTACAACGGAAATTAAAAAACCAGTTACTTGTGTGATTGGAGGGTCGAAAATTTCCACAAAAATAGGAATAATAAAAAATTTAATACCAAAATTTGATAACATTGTAATTGTTGGTGGTATGGCCAATAATATTCTTCATTTTAAAGGAAATAAAATTGGAAAATCAATTAAAGAAGAAAATTGTGAGAGTATAATTAATGAAATTTTTGAGACTTCAAAAAATCACTCGTGTAAAATTATCTTTCCACAGGATGTATTGGTTGGAAAAAATATAAATGATATTTCGCGTGTTAAACAGATTGATGAAATTTTAGATGATGATTTAATATTAGACATAGGACCAAGCACAGTTAATACAATTAAAAAAATAATTGACAGAAGCAAAACAGTTTTATGGAATGGTCCTGCGGGTTACTTTGAAAATCCAAATTTTGCAAAGGGTAGTATAGAAATAGCAAAGGCAATTACCAAAAAAAGAGAGGATAGATCAATTTACTCAGTTGTGGGAGGTGGAGATACTGTAGCTTTAATAAATCAAATCGATGCAATAAAAGATTTCAACTTTGTTTCAACTGCTGGTGGAGCATTTTTAGAATACCTTGAAGGAAAAGAACTTCCTGGTATAAAAGCTCTTAAGTAGGATGTCTGAATTAAATAAAATTGCTCTCAAAATTCTCGAGAATGGAAAAGGAATTTTAGCGGCTGATGAAAGTACTGGAACAATGACCAAGAGATTAGAAAGCGTAAATATTCAATCAACTCCTGAAAATAGATTGTTATTTAGAGAAACATTATTTAGTTCTTCTTGTATGACTGAGTGTATTGGGGGAGTAATATTATATGATGAAACAATAAAACAAAAAAGCTCGAAAAAAAATAAAATTCCAGAATTAATTTCAGAAATGGGAGCTGCACCAGGAATAAAGGTTGATACTGGTGCTAAAGTTCTGGCAGGTTCTCCAGATGAAAAAGTTACTGAAGGCTTAGACGGACTAAGAGAAAGACTAAAAGAATATTTTAAACTTGGTGCAAAATTTACAAAGTGGAGGGGTGTTTATAATATAACAAAAAATTTTCCAAGTGAATTGTCAATACAATCTAATGCACACGCATTAGCAAGATATTCTTCATTAGTTCAAGAGTCTAATATGGTTCCAATAGTTGAGCCTGAAGTTCTAATGGATGGTGAACATTCTGCAAATGAATGTTATGAAAAAACCTCAGAAGTAATTAAAAAATGTTTTGAAGAACTAATTTTACATAAAGTTGATTTAACAGGGATTATACTTAAACCAAATATGATACTAGCAGGAAACAAATCTAAAGATAAAATTTCGAATGACGAGATAGCGAAGTTAACATTAAAATGTTTAAAGAACTCTGTTCCTTCGGAAGTGCCTGGGATAACCTTCTTATCTGGAGGACAATCTGAAATAGAGGCAACAGAAAATTTAAATTTAATAAATAAGCACAATGATACAAATTTTATAATGAGCTATTCTTACGGAAGAGCTTTACAACACAGCGCTTTAAAATTTTGGTCAAAAGACATTAAAGATATTGAGGGAACTCAAAAAATTTTTAATCACCGGGCAAAAATGAATACCTTGGCCGCTCAGGGAAAATGGTCTAAAGATCTTGAAATTTAGTAAAAAGAAATTTGTATATCTAATCTCTCCAGTCAAAATCAATAAATCTTTTTTTAACGATTTAACTCAAGTTTTAAATCAAAAAAAGGTTAGTTTTTTCCAACTAAGGCTTAAAAAAAGTAGTTTAAAAAAAAAGTTAATGATTGGAAAAAAGATAAAAAAAATTTGTAAAAAGTTTAAAGTAAAGTTTTTAATAAATGATGATGTTTATCTTGCTAAGAGATTAGACGCTGATGGCTGTCACTTAGGCCAAAAAGATATGAATATTTTAGATGCGAGAAAAATTATTGGTGACAAGATAATAGGTATTACATGTCATAATTCAATTAAGCTTGCAAAATATGCAATTAAGAATAAAGCTGACTACTTGGCATTTGGAGCTTTTAATTATTCAAAAACTAAAAAGGTAAAATATAAAGCCACAATTAATTTTCTACAAAAAGCTAGAAAGATTACCAAGTCTCCTATTGTTGCTATTGGGGGAATTACATCCACAAATTACAAAAAACTTTTGTTGAATAAAGCTAACTTTTTAGCTATTTCAAGCTACATTTGGAAAAATAAAAAACTTAAACCAATAAGTGCTATAAAAAATTTAAAATGAAGATAAATGCTAGTGAAATAAGAGTTGGTATGCTTTTAGATTATAAAGATGATTTATGGGAGGTACTTAAAACTCAACATGTCAAACCTGGTAAAGGTGGTGCATTCGCTCAAGTTGAAATGAAAAGTGTAAATAAAAACACTAAATTGAACGAGCGATTTAGATCAAGTGAGACAGTTGAAAAAGCATCATTAGAGGAAACTAATTACAATTTTCTATATGAGGATGAAAATGATTACTTTTTCATAGAACCTAAAACTTTTGAACAAATTGAAATAAAAAAAGATGTTGTCGGTGAAAAAGGAAAGTTTCTAACTGAAAATTTAAAAGTTTTAGTAAGTTTTCACGATGGAAAACCAATTTCGGTTGATTTACCTAATCAAGTTAATTGTAAAGTTAAATCAACAGATGTGGCTTTAAAAGGTCAGACTGTTTCATCATCTTATAAGCCAGCAACACTAGATAATGGGATAAATATACAAGTTCCACCTTTTATAGAATCTGGCGATATTGTTGTTATTGACACGAGAAATCTAGAGTACATAAAAAAGGTATAATTTGAATGAAATCAATATCTGCAAACTTAAATGTAATGATTAAAGCTTCTGAGAAAGCTTCTAAAATACTAATAAGAGATTTCGGGGAAATTGAAAATTTACAAGTTTCAAAAAAAGGACCAACAGATTTTGTAACAAATTCTGATATTAAAGCTGAAAAAATAATTATTGATGAATTAAAAAAAGCAAGGCCAAATTATTCAATTATTAGTGAGGAAAAAGGTATAGAAACAAATAAGGATAAAAACAATACGTGGATTATAGATCCTATTGATGGGACAATAAATTTCTCTCATGGTATACCACATTTTGCAATTTCAATTGCCTTAAGATCAAACAGTGAAATCGTCTCCGGTTTAGTCTTCGATCCAATAAAAAATGAGATGTTCTATGCTGAGAAAGATAATGGCGCCTTTTTTAATAATCAAAGAGTAAGAGTTTCCAATAAAAATGATATTAATGAATGTCTTTTTGCAATTGGAGGTAAAATTGTTAACGAACCAAAATTTCCAAATAGAAAATCAGGTTGTGCAGCCCTAGATATGGCTTATGTTGCAGCTGGAAGATTTGATGGTTATTATCAAAAGAATTTGAAAATTTGGGACATAGCTGCTGGAATAATTCTTATTAAAGAAGCTGGAGGAATTTTAAACAATTTAAGCTTGAATGACATTGAAATACTTAAAGTTGTAGCATCGAGTACAAATATTAGCTCAAAATTTGAGAAAAATTTGCTTAACTTTTAATTGTTTTAAAAGTAACTTTTGTTATAAGTCTCGGATGAAAAAAAATATTCACCCAAAATACCATCAAATAAAAGTGGAGATGACAGATGGCACTCAGTTTGACACAAAGTCTACTTGGGGAAATGAAGGTGATATATTAAAATTAGAAATTGATCCTAAGTCTCATTCAGCATGGACTGGTGGGAAACAGAAATTAATGGACAAAGGAAGAATAAGTAAATTTAATAAGAAATTTCAAAACTTTAAATCAGAAAAAAAATCCTAAATGTCAAATGCGCCTTTAATGCCGATGGCTACTGCTGTATGGCTTGTTGAAAACACAACTTTAACTTTTAGACAAATTGCTAACTTTTGTAAATTACACGAAGTAGAGGTTCAGGGTATTGCTGACGGAGAAGTTGCGAAAGGTATAAAAGCTTATAATCCAATTATATCTGGACAACTCTCTCGTGAGGAAATTGAACTTTCCTCAAAAGATGAAAATAGACCATTGGAAATTAAAAGCAGTGATATTGAAATATCGAATTCAGAAAAAAAGATTAAAAAATATATCCCGTTATCAAAAAGACAAGATAAACCTGACTCAGCACTGTGGTTAATTAAACAACACAATATTTTAAAAGACTCTCAAATTGCAAAATTAGTTGGAATAACAAGAAATTCTGTCACCTCGATACGGAATAAAAGTTATTGGAATTATAATAATCTAAATCCAAAAGATCCTGTTGCACTTAACTTGTTTACCCAAAAAGATTTAGCTAACGCAATAGAAAAAGCTGAAAGAAGGATCAAAAGAGAAAAAAAAGACAAAGAGAGAAAGGCTAAATTAAATCATAGTGATTAAAAATAATAGACATAAATTTATAAAAGTGTTATCTAATCTTTTTTTTGGAGGTTTTTATTAAAATAGAAGTTAAAGATAATAATGTAGAACAAGCTCTAAGAGTTTTGAAAAGAAAACTTCAGAGAGATGGGTTTTTTAAGGTAATAAAACTAAAAAATACTTACGAAAAACCCTCAGAGAAAAAAAAAAGAATTCTTCAAGAAAATATTAAAAGAGTTAAAAAACTTAATAAACTTAAAAATAGAATTTAAACACCGCGGGGTGGAGCAGTCTGGTAGCTCGTCAGGCTCATAACCTGAAGGTCGGCGGTTCAAATCCGTCCCCCGCAACCAATTTAATTAATCTTAAATCTAGATTTTTTACTATCCACCAAAAATGTTTTTACTGTTTCAACAGTCAACTGATCGAATGATTTTCCAAAATTTTGTATTTTGTCAATAATTGACGGAGGGATTGTTATTATATGACAACCCAATTTTTTCGCTTGGGTGTAGTTATAAGGTTCCCTAACACTAGCCCATAAAATTTCTACATTTTTAAAACGTTTTGAAATTTTAATACTTTTGATAAACTCAGGAACTGGATCTTTACCTGTATCTCCTGCTCTACCAGCAAAAATAGATATTATTACTCTAGTTTTTTTATTAATCACTTTTAAAATTCTGGCTGTTTGTTTAGCTGAGTAAACTGCCGTTATATTTAATTTAATATTTCTATTATTCAAATGTCTAATCACAGGTCCAGTAAATTGATTTTTTGAATTTACAACAGGCACTTTAACGTAAACATTTTTGCCCCAGGTATTTATTTCAACTCCTTGTTTAATCATAGAATTAAAATTATCAGCAAAAACCTCAAAAGAAATTGGTTTTTTTTTACAATTTTTTAAAATTTGTTTAGAATAAATTTCATAATTTTTAGCTCCAGCTTTTCTCATCAGACTTGGATTTGTGGTGAAACCTTTAACTATTTTTTTTTTACTGAATTTCTTTATTTTATTTAAATCTGCAATGTCACAGAAAATTTTAATAGTCATTAATTCTATAAATTTTTTGTTATATCTTCAGTCATTTTTTTAGCATCAGCAAACAACATAAGAGTATTTTCTCTATAAAAAAGATCATTATCTATCCCAGCATACCCTGGTGAGAGACTTCTTTTGACAAATAATACAGATTTACATTTTTCAACGTCTAATACTGGCATACCATAAATTGGACTCTGTGGATCAGTTTTTGCAACTGGATTAGTTACATCATTTGCTCCAATCACAAAAGCAACATCTGCATTAGCAAAATCATTATTAATTTCCTCCAATTCAAAAACTTCATCATAAGGTACATTTGCTTCTGCTAATAATACATTCATATGACCTGGCATTCGACCTGCTACAGGATGAATTGCATAAGATACTTTAATATCATTTTTTTTTAGAGTATCAACCATTTCTCTAAGAGCATGTTGAGCTTGAGCGACTGCCATTCCATAACCTGGAACAATAATTACTGAAGAAGCATTTTTCATCAAGAACGCTGCATCATCTGCATTCCCACTTTTAACTGGCCTCTGTTCTTTTGTTGAACTACTTGTGGTATCGTCTGTTGCTCCAAATCCACCCAAAATAACATTGAAGAAGGAGCGATTCATACCCTTACACATAATATATGATAAAATTGCTCCAGAAGATCCAACTAAAGCTCCAGTAATAATTAATGCAGTATTTTCTAAGGTAAATCCAATACCTGCAGCTGCCCAGCCAGAATAAGAATTAAGCATAGAAATTACTACTGGCATATCAGCTCCACCAATTGGAATGATTAGAAGAAAACCGATTAAAAAGGAGGCTATTAATAATATCCAAAAAAAGTTTGAAGATTGTGTTGAACATAGCAAATAAATTAAAATTATAATCAAAACTAAAATAAATGCATTTAAAGGATGTTGTCCTTTAAATGTGATTGGTGAACCAGACATTATTCCTTGTAATTTTAAGAAAGCAATAATTGATCCTGAAAAAGTAATAGCTCCTACTGCTGCTCCAATAGACATCTCGATTAAACTTCCTAATTTAATATTTCCTGGATAACCAAGATTGAATGCCTCTGGATTTAAAAATGCTGAAATAGCAACGAAGACAGCTGCAAGTCCGACAAGGCTGTGAAAGCCAGCAACTAATTCTGGCATTGCAGTCATAGGTATTTTATAAGCAATGAAAGCTCCTATTGAACCTCCAACCAAGATAAATAATAAAACAAATATAAAACCAACTGAAAAATTTCCAATGGACAAAAATGTTACAGTTACAGCAATTACCATTCCTAGAATTCCAAATAAATTTCCTTGTCTGGACGTTTCTGGAGATGACAGTCCTCTTAGTGCTAAAATAAATAGTACACCTGAAATCAAATAAAAAATTGCTGATAAATTTGCAGATATCATTATTTATTCTTTTTCTTTTTTTTATACATTGCTAACATTCTTTGAGTTACAAGAAATCCGCCAAAAATATTTATCGCTGCTAACGCAATAGCCAAAAAACCAAAAATACTCGAATTATTAAATATACTATTTGAATTTCCAGATAATCCAGCAATTATTGCACCAACAATAATTACAGATGAGATTGCATTGGTCACTGACATAAGTGGAGTATGTAATGACGGAGTAACACTCCAAACAACATAATATCCAACAAAAATTGAAAGGATAAATATACTTAATCTAAATATTAAAGGATCTATTTCCATTTTTACCTAATCAATGTTTTTTCTATTATTTCATCTTCTAAGTTTATATTAATTTTTTTATTCTCTTTATCGAATAAATTTTCTACAAAATTAAACATATTTTTTGCATATAAGCTAGAAGCAGATACTGGCAATTTATTTAAAATATTTCTTTCTCCCATTATTTTTACTGAATTTTTTTCAACAATTTTATCCATTTCTGTTAAAGCTGTATTTCCACCCTGCACAGCAGCTAGATCATAAATAACTGAACCAGCTTGCATATTATTAATCATATTCTCTTTAATTATGACTGGTGCTTTTTTACCAGGTATTAATGCGGTACAAACTACAATATCAATTTTTTTTAAAGTTTCCAAAATTAAATGCTCTTGTTTTTTTTTAAAATCGTCTGAAGCTTCTTTTGCATAACCTCCCTCTGTCTCTAAATTTTCTGCTCCCTCTACTGTTAAAAATTTTCCACCCAAACTCTCAACCTGTTCTTTTGATGCCATTCTAACATCGGTTGCAAAAACTATAGCACCCATTCTTTTTGCAGTTGCTATTGCCTGAAGTCCAGCAACACCAGCACCCACAACTAATATCTTTGCAGCAGGAACTGTTCCAGCAGCTGTCATCATCATTGGTATTGCCTTTTCAAAGTTAGCAAATGCCTCTATCACAGCCTTATATCCAGCAAGATTAGCTTGAGAGGAAAGTATATCCATAGATTGTGCTCTTGTTATTCTTGGTAAAAGCTCTAGTGAAAAAACATTTATTTTTTTTTCTACAAGTTTATTTAATTCGTCTTTATTATCGTAAGGATTTAAAACACCTATTATTATTTGGTTTTCTCTCAACAAAGAACTTTTATCTTTCGATAGTGGTCCAAGTTGGACAATAATATTTACTTTATCTATAATTTCACTATCATCTTTAAATATTTTAACCCCTAATTTTTTATATTCTTCGTCAAGAATACCGAGGTGAATGCCGTATTTTTCAGAGAGATAAACTTCGAAACCCAAGGAAATATACTTTTTGGCAATTTCTGGTGTAATTGCAATTCTTTTTTCTAATTTTTGATTTTCTAAAATTGATCCAATTTTCATTTGAAATTTATAGTAAAAATAACGCCATTAAAACCAAAACTATTATTACAACGACAGTTCCCCACAGCACAAATTTTGTAAAATTATTCCAAGTATTTTTATGGTTTTCATTATCCATAAAAATTACTTTTGTCTTGCTTTAAATTTTGGATTAGTTTTGTTTATAACGTATACCCTGCCCCTTCTTCGAACTAACTTAGAATTCAAATCTCTTTTTTTTATAGATTTAAGAGAACTTTTAATTTTCATTTGTTATAAATTTTTTTATTTTCAGCCTGGCAAAGTCCTACTCTTCCATGTCTTAAGACAAAGTACCATCGGCGCAGAAAGGCTTGACTTCCGAGTTCGGAATGGGATCGGGTATAACCCTTTCGCTATAATTACCAGGCGGGAGGTTTATAGACTTTAATTTTAAATATGTAAAGACAGTTATTTGTCTATATTTTCTTTAAAAGTCTCAATATAACTTTTCAAACTAGCCCTACATTTAATATTATAAATTTTTAAATTACCTATTTTTTTAACAACAGTGGACTTATTTCTTTCTCCTAACCTATTTTTGATAAATTTTATATTTTTTGAAAACATCTTAGCAACCTGAAGTATTGTATAAGACTTAGAATTTGACAGAGTATAATGTCTATTCATATTTTTTTTCCAGGCAAAAAAGCATCCTTTAACGGTATCATCTATATGTGTAAATTTTCTACTTTGAGATCCAGGTCTTACAACTGTTAGTTTTTTTTTGTTCTTAAATTGATTTTCAAAAATACCAATGACGGTTGCCATTCTTCCTTTTTGAATTTGTCTTTTTCCATAAACATTATAAAAATACAGCGCCTCATATTTAAAATCATACCAATTATTCAAATGCATCAACAAATTCAAGTTTTTTGACTTAGTGAAAGCATATGGAGAAAGGGCCTGATCTAAACCTTGATTTCCTAAACTAGCTGATGTGGCTGAATAAACTATTTTAATTTTATTTTCTAAACAAAAAGAAAAAACTTTTGAGGTACCTGATATATTTGATTGAAAACATTTATTTACATCTTTAAAACTCTGGTGAATTCTTGCATACTCACCAAAATGAAAAATAACATTTATATAATATTTGTATTTAGCAAGTAATTTATAAATATCATTAGTATCACCTTTTATATATTTTATTCTTTTGTTGGCATTATGATTTATTTTTCTTCCTGTACTATAATTGTCTATACTTAATATTTTATATTTAGTTTTATTGATTAGATAATCTATTAAGTTTGAACCCACAAAACCAGCTCCTCCAGTGACTACAACAAAATTTTTTTTCATAATTTTTTATATATCGTTATTGATCATATCTTCGATCAACTCTTCTATAGATATCTTAGGTTTCCATTTCAAAATTTTGTTGGCTTTCTTAAAATCACCACATAATGCGTCAACTTCAGTTGGTCTATAATATTTTTTATTAATTTTTATTATGACTCTGCCATTATCTTTTAAAAAGGCCTTTTCTTTTAAACCTCTACCTTTCCAATAAATATTTAAACTGAATTTTTTAGCAACTCTATTTACGAAATCTTTTACACTAAACATTTTTGCTGTAGATATCACAAAATCATCAGGTTTATTGTGTTGTAATATTTTCCAAATACCCTCCACATAATCTTTTGCGTGACCCCAATCCCTCTTTGCATAAATATTTCCAAGTTCCAAGGTTGAGTTATTACCTTTTTTATAATTTTTAAAAAAATCGATTATTTTTTTTGTAACAAATGTCTCACCCCTTCTAGGAGACTCATGATTAAATAATATTCCATTAGATAAAAATAAATTATATGCTTCTCTGTAATTAATTACTAATTGATGTGCAAAAAGTTTTGATATTCCATAAACAGATCTTGGTTTGAATTCAGTTTTTTCATTTTGCATTTTGGAAAATGAATTACCATACATTTCAGAAGTTGATGCTTGATAAAATTTTATTCTGAGATTTGAATTCTTTATACTTTCTAAAATATTTAAGACGCCAACACCGTTAACTTGAGAGGTATAATGAGGTAATTCAAATGAAACTTGCACGTGACTTTGAGCAGCCAAATTATAAATTTCATCTGGTCTAATTTTGCTAATAAGGTTTGATACACTAATAGCATCTGTTATATCCCCATAATGTAACTTAAATTTTTTGTTGTTAAAAATGTGATCAATTCTATTTGTATTAAAACTTGAACTTTTTCTTTTTACACCGTGAACAAAATAATTTTTTTTTAGTAAAAATTCTGAAAGATATGAACCATCTTGTCCTGTTACCCCAAATATTAATGCTTTTTTTCCAACTTTCATTATATGTAAATAAATTATCTATAATTTTTTATATTTCTATATAGGTTTTGCAATTAAATAAAAAACTACTTTCCATATAAAATATTATGATTTTCAATAAAATCTTGTATTGTAATTTTTAAGCCTTCATTTAATGGTACTTTAGGTTTCCAACCATATTTTTTAGCTAGCTTAACTTCTAAAACTTTTCTTGGTGTTCCATCTTTTTTGGTTTTATCAAATTTAATTTTTAAATCACAATCGAATTTTTTCATTATTAGTCTTGCATAATCTGTTATTTTCATATCCTTTCCAGATCCAATATTTATTAAAGTATCTTTTGTTTTTTTTCCTAAAAAAATATACACGCCTCAGCAATATCATCTACAAAAACCATTTCTCTTTTTGCCTTGCCACTTCCCCATAAAGTTATATATTTTTTATGTTTCTTTTTAGCTTCATAAACTTTTCTGATAATTGCAGGCAGAAAATGAGAATTAAATTTGTCGTAACTATCTCTTGGCCCATAGGTATTTGAGGGCATTAAACATTTGAAATTTGTTTTATACTGTTTATTAAAACTCTCACATAATTTAATTCCTGCTATTTTTGCAATTGCATAAGCTTCGTTAGTAACTTCTAATTTACCTGTTAGTAAATATTGCTCTTTTATTGGTTGCTTGGCTAATCGTGGATAAATGCAACTTGAGCCTAAAAAAATTACATCTTTAGCCTTAAATTTATAACAACAATGAATGATATTATTTTGAATTTGTAAATTATCATAAAGAAAATCTGCAGGATACCTTTCATTGGCAAAAATACCACCTACTTTTGCAGCTGAATTAATTATATATTCAGGTTTATTTTTTTTAAAAAAGTTTTCTACTTTAATTTGATTTCTCAAATCTAATTGTGATTTTGTTCTAGTAATTACGTTTTTAAAACCTAATTTTGATAATTTTTTTACAATTGAACTTCCGACTAA
Source organism: uncultured Pelagibacteraceae bacterium (assembly GCA_902558225.1). Lineage (GTDB taxonomy): Bacteria > Pseudomonadota > Alphaproteobacteria > Pelagibacterales > Pelagibacteraceae > Pelagibacter. Next base: position 15,817 of record CACEDG010000013.1, read on the forward strand.
ACCTTTGTGTCCTGTTACAAAAATCTTTGATTTTTTGTTTATCATATTGAAATAATATATAGTATTTTTTATTTTATTGTATTAATTAAATTAATAACTTAAATATTACTTATTATGAATTCTCAAGAGACCAATACTTTAACAGTTATTAAATATTTCAAAAATAATTATATAAAAATGATTATATTTATTTTGTTATCATTAATTCTTACTGGGTCATTAACTCACAAATATTATAAAGATAATGAACTATATTTTTCTAAAGTAATAATAAGATTTAACGAATCTTTTGATTGGAGCATAGATAATTCTAACGCTCCACATTATGATGTTTTATATTTTTTAGAAAATGAAAATATAGAAAATATTAGATTAATTTTAAACCCCCAATCAAGTAATACGATAGAAATTGAAATTCCTCATAAATCTGTGGATGATAGGAATAATGACGATCTTCAAAAATTACTTGCAATTATGGAAGATTACAAAAAAAAAATTATTGTTAGGTTAAATCAAAGTGTTGATATACTTGAAAAAAGAATGAATGATCGTATTTCACAATTGACGGATAAAAAAGAAATTAAATCTTATTATTCGGAAATTGAAATTTTATTAGCAAAAAAAGAGGCATTTATTGAGCATATAAATAAAGAAGAAATTTATAAGATTTTTTATGATGGAAAAATTAATATTAAAAAAGCTAAAAGACAAATGGCGAAAAATTTAGTTATATCTTTTATGATATCAATTATA
>CACEDG010000014.1 GCA_902558225.1 uncultured Pelagibacteraceae bacterium
ATCGCAATTACATCTGATGAGAGAGATTTTGTGCTTGAGGAAGCAAGAGAAATATTAGATGTAGAAGATGTTATTGCTAGTATTTTATTAGTTGAGGATTTACGAATACAAAAAAATTAAACTATTTTTTATAATCAATAACGTCAGCAGAATAAGCTGCAATAGAAGCTAAATTTAAAATTTCTGAAGTTGAACTTCTCAAAGGAGCAATTTCAATTGGTAGCCCTAAACCAATAAGTAAAGGGCCTATCACCTTGGCTCTACTCATAGATTTAATCATTTTATATGAAATAGCTGCACTATGTTGACTGGGCATTATTAAAACATTTGAATTTCCCACTATTTCAGAAAAGGGATACAGATCTTTGTAAATTTCCTCTAGCGCAACATCTGGCTGCATTTCACCATCAAATTTAAAGTTAACTTTTTTCTCTTTTAATATTTTTACTGCATCACTTATTCTTTTGGTTCTATCTGTTGCTGGCTCACCAAAAGTTGAGTGAGATAAAAAAGCAACTTTAGGGTCAAAACCAAAAAGTCTCACAACTCTTGCTGCTGAAGTCGCCATATCAGCAAGCTGATTAGCATCAGGGTACTCAATTACAGAGGTGTCACAAATAAAAATTGTTTTTCCTCTATTTACAACTAGATTTAAACCGAACATTATTTCACCTGGTCTTGGATCAACGACTTTTACTATTTTTTCTAATGATGAGGAATATCGTCTTGTATTTCCTGTTACCATTGCATCTGCATCTTCACAGGCGACCATACAAGATGCCCAAATTACTCTGTCATTTTTAACCAACCTATCGCAGTCCCACTCAAGCATACCTTTTTCTCTTTGAAGTTTTTTAAACAGATATTTTGTGTATTTTTGTCTACTTGAATTATCTTTGGAGTTTACAATTTTGATATCAAAGTTCTCATTGTAACCAATTTTTTTAATTTGTTCCTTAATCTTTTCTTCTTTTCCAATAAGAATAGGAGTTCCTAATTTCGAATTTTTAAAAGCAATAGCTGCTTTAAGCATATTTTCGTCTTCACCATCTGCAAAAATAACTTTTTTTGGCTTTTTCTTAATATAATCATTTATACCTTGCATAATTGTTACCGTTGGATCTAACCTTTGTTTAAGTTGCTCTTTATATGCATCAAAATTGTCAATTTTAATTCTCGCTACACCAGTTTTCATAGCTGCATTAGCAACTGCCGCAGGAATAACACTTATTAATCTGGGATCAAATGTAGATGGTATTATGTAATCTTTGCCATAATGGGGTCTTTCTCCCCCCATTGCTGCGACCACTTCATCTGGCACATCCTCTTTTGCTAGGTTAGCAATTGCATGTGCTGCCGCGACCTTCATTTCTTCATTGATTGTTTTTGACCTCACATCAAGAGCGCCCCTAAATATGTATGGAAAACCAATAAGATTATTAACTTGGTTGGGATAATCTGATCTTCCTGTTGCAATAATTGCATCATTTCTCACTTCTTCAATTTCCTCAGGAGTTATCTCTGGATCAGGGTTTGCACAAGCAAAAATTATTGGATTTATTGTCATTTTTTTTACCATATCTTTTGTTAATGCTCCTTTGACGGAAAGACCTAAAAATACGTCAGCATTATCAATTGCATCACTTAACGTTCGTGCTGAAGTATCAATAGCGAAAGCAGATTTCCATTGATTAAGATTTTCTCGGCCTTTATATATGACCCCTTTACGATCAACCATTATTAAATTTTCCTGAAGTACTCCACTGTTTTTAAATAAGTTAGCACACGCCATCGCTGATGCTCCAGCTCCGTTAACAACAACTTTAATTTTATTGATTTTTTTTTTTGTAATATCCAAAGCATTGATTAAGGCCGCAGTAGTGATTATTGCAGTTCCATGCTGATCGTCGTGAAAAACTGGAATATCTAAAATTTCTTTAAGTTTATCTTCTATTATAAAACAGTCAGGTGCAGCAATATCTTCAAGATTTATACCTCCAAAACTGGGTGCAAAGTTTTTAATACTATTAATTATTTCATTCGGGTCAGAGGCATCAATTTCGAGATCAATGGAATCTATATCAGCAAATCTTTTAAATAAAACTGCCTTTCCTTCCATAACCGGTTTTGATGCTAAAGCACCTAGGTTTCCCATTCCCAAAATAGCAGATCCATTGCTTATTACAGCAACAAGATTACCTTTGCTAGTATAATCAAATGCTGCTTCAGGATTTTCACTTATTGCTCTGACCGGTGCCGCTACACCAGGTGAATATGCTAACGCCAGATCCCTTTTTGTAGTCATATTTTTTGAAGATGAAATCTCAATCTTTCCAGGTTTTTTATGGCTGTGAAATTCTAAAGCTTCTTTATCCGTGTAATGATCAACTTTTGTTTTTTTCATTTTCGTTAATTAGGTGTACAAATGAGGTAGAATTAAGACTAATATGATTTATGAATTTGATTAAGTCAACAGGGACTTTTAGTTTTTATACTATAATCAGCAGAATACTTGGTTATTTCAGAGATATTATGATTGCAATATTTCTTGGAACAAGTTTTTTAGCGGACGTATTTTTTGTTGCATTCAGAATACCTAATACATTTAGGCGACTATTTGCTGAAGGAACATTTAATGCGGCTTTTGTTCCAAACTATACCTCAAAGCTTATTAAGGGAAAAAATCAATCTGACAAGTTTGCAAATGAAGTTTTTAATATTTTATTTTTGATTTTGCTTATTTTGACATTTGTAGCGCAAATTTTTATGCCAGGGCTTGTAGGTCTTCTTGCCCCTGGATTTGTTGAAAATTCGGAAAAAATTGAATTAGCAACAAAATTAACGAGAATTACTTTCCCTTTTTTAATGCTTGTTTGCCTATCTTCATTTTTTTCAGCCATTTTAAATTCACATAATAAATTCGCTGCAGCATCTGCAGCTCCAATTATTTTAAATGTAGTCTTAATTGTTGTTTTACTTTTTGGTAAGTTTCTTAATGACGAACTTGTTTATTATCTTTCCTATGGAGTTTCACTAGGTGGTCTAATACAATTAATTTTTCTTTACAAATTTGTAATTAAACATTATTCACCAAAATTTAATTTTAAAATTAAATTAAATAAAGATATAAGATTTTTTTTTAACAAACTTTTACCAAGCATTTTTTCGTCAGGTGTTACACAAATAAATATATTAGTTGGTACAATAATTGCATCCTTTCAGGCTAGTGCTGTTTCATATTTGTATTATGCAGACAGGATTTACCAGATAAATTTAGCAATCGCTGGAATTGCTATTAGTGTTGTTGTTTTACCTCAGCTTTCGAAATATATGGCTTTAAGAAATAAAAATAAGATCACTATAATTCAAAATAAAGCTTTGGAATTAAGCATGTTTTTGAGTCTTCCAGCAACGGCAGCATTATTTGTTGGATCAAATGAAATTATATCTGGTTTATTTGGTTATGGATCTTTTTCAGCGGTGTCAGTAGAAAATTCTGCAAAAGCACTTTATTTTTTTGGATTTGGACTTCCAGCATTTGCTTTAATTAAGGTTTTTTCAAGTTTTTTCTTTGCTAACCACGATACTAAAACACCTTTTTATATTTCACTAGTGTCTGTAATTTTAAATATAATAATAAGTATTTATTATTTTAAAAGCGTTGGATTTATTATAATTCCGATTGCTACAACTATTTCCTCATGGTTTAATTCAGTTGTTTTATTTATTTATTTAAAAAAAGGTAAGTTATTTAAATTTAATAAAATTTTTATATCAAGATTTTTCAAAATAATCTTTGTTTCTTTTTTAATGGCTGTATTCTTTAAGTTTTTGATATCAGTTTTCGAAAATCAATTGAGTTTTGAATATTATCTTAAATCAGTTTATTTAATAATTACAGTTTTATTGTGTGTTGTATTTTATGTATTAACATCATTTCTTATCAAAGCTTTTAAAATTGATGATATTAAATTAAAGTATTAACAATGAGCAAAAAAATATTTTCAGGGGTTCAGCCTACAGGTAATTTACATTTAGGTAATTACCTGGGTGCAATTAAAAATTTTGTTGAGCTTAGTAAAGACAAAAAAAATCAATGTATTTTTTGTGTAGTTGATCTTCATTCAATTACAACGAAACAAGATCCAAAAAAATTAAGAGACAATATTTACGAGACGGTTGCAAGTTTTATTGCAAGTGGCATCGATCCAAAAAAAAATATAATCTTTAACCAGTCAAGAGTTCCAGCTCATTCAGAAGCAGCATGGATTTTAAGTTGTGTAGCTAGAATGGGATGGTTAAATAGGATGACCCAATTCAAAGAAAAGGCCGGTAAAGATAAAGAAAAAGCAAGTGTAGGACTATATTCGTACCCAATTTTAATGGCTGCGGATATCTTACTTTATGATGCAACACATGTACCAGTTGGGGATGATCAAAAGCAACATCTTGAATTATCCAGAGATATTGCTCAAAAATTTAATAATGAGTTTAAGGTTGAAAATTTTTTTAAAACACCTGATCCATTAATTCAAAAAGATTTTTCAAGAATTATGAGTCTTAAAGATGGTTTAAAAAAAATGAGTAAATCAGATTCCTCTGATGCTAGTAGAATTAATTTAACTGATAATAAAGATCAAATTATAAATAAAATAAAAAAAGCAAAGACTGATACATTCCCAATGCCTAAAGATACTGAAGAATTAAAAAGCAGACCAGAAGCAAGAAATTTAATTAGTATATATTCTAGTTTGACCAACACAAAGATTGATCAAAATATTGAGATTTTATCTGGCAAAAACTTTTCAGAATTTAAAGAGTCGTTATCACAAGTTCTGGTTGATAAAATTGAGCCTATAACGAAAGAAATTAAAAAATTGTTAAATGACAGATCTTACATTGAACAAATTCTTGATGAAGGATCAAAAAAAGCTAATGAAATAGCATCAAAAAAAATTAAAGAAATTCATAAAATAGTAGGTTTTTAAAAAAAACTTATTATCACGTTTAATTTTGATAAATATCTATTATATATAAAATATGTTTGTCCAAACAGAAACAACTCCAAATCCAAACTCTATAAAGTTTTTACCTGGTAAAATAGTTTCAAATTCTGGGTCTTTTGAAGTGACAAGAAAAGATGAAATTAATAATGAGTTAATCAAAAACTTACTGTCAGTTGATGGAGTGGAAGGGATTTTCCTAGGTAAAGATTTTATATCGATAAACAAATATGATGACTTTTCTTGGGATGATATAAAACATATTGTTATTTCATTAATTAATGATTTTTATGCAACTGGAAAAGAGTTTGTAATCGATAAAAATATTAATGAAATTACAAAGGATTTAAAAGATATAGAAAAAAAAATCGTTAAGATTTTAGAACAAAAAATAAGACCTGCAGTAGCTAAAGATGGTGGAGATATTAAATTTAAAGAATTTAAAGATGGTATTGTAAAAGTACAATTACAAGGAAGTTGTTCTGGATGCCCAAGCTCAACTATGACTCTTAAGCAAGGTGTTCAAAATCTCCTACGTCACTATATTCCAGAGGTAAAGGAGGTCCAAGCAGTTTAAAATGAGGAAAAGAGGTTTAAATAAAAATATAAAATTTTTTAATTTTTTTGATAAAAATGAGTTAGGTTCTATACCAAGAATTTTTATATCCTCTTTAATTTTGATTTTCTTTTTTTACTCAATGCCTATTTTTATTAGCTTTGTAAATAAAGATAATTTAGAATTTCAAAATAACTCAAAAGCAGTTTTAGCTTATACTTTAAATAGTAAAAATAATGGTGCTGAAGAAAAAACTGAATTACTTGATGAAAAGGATCTGTTGGTTGATATTTTTAGTCTTAATGAACTAGAAGTTGATACTGTAAGATTGAATGCTTCGACAATAAAACAATTATTTGAGGATACAAAATATACATTAGAGGATGTTAGAGAAAAGAAACTTGTAAAACCTGTTGCCTTAACTCTATTACCTAATGAAATAAAAATGATTGAAAGTACTAGAAAAAGAAAAGAATTTTTTATTCAAATCGTTTTACCTTTAATTTTGAAAGAAAATAACAATATTCGGATCGATCGAAAAAGATTATTTAGTATAATTAATAAAAGCAACAATTCAGATTTAGAAAAAAAATGGTTAGCTAAAAAATATAAACAGTATGGAATTCCCTCTAAAGACCTATCAACTTTAAAGATCCGGATGGATGAGGTCCCTGTATCATTGGCTTTGGCTCAAGCTGCCAAGGAAACAGGTTGGGGTACTTCAAGGTTTGCGCTAGAGGGTAATGCCTTATTTGGTCAATGGACATGGTCTGGAGAAGGTTTAAGACCGAAAGAGTCGGATAAAAATGAGGGTCATAAAGTAATGAAATTTAACGTTTTGCAGGCATCAGTAAGAGCCTATCAAAGAAATTTAAATACACATTCTTCCTACAAAGATTTTAGAAAAGCAAGAGCCGAACTAAGAGATAATGGAAAACCTTTGGACAGTCTTATTCTTGCAGAATATTTGGATAAGTATGCTGAGACAGGAGACAAGTATGTAGAAGTTTTAAAAAAGATAATTGCTCAAAATAGTTTAAAAGATTTTGATGATGCAAAGTTATTACCTTCAAGCATAGAACTTGAGAGTTTAATTTAGTTTTTTTTTACCACAAATTGGGTACCAAACCATCTCCATTTACCGTTATCATAAAGAGAACAATTAATTCTACCTCTTCTGGGTAGAAATTTATCCTCAAAATTAATAATTAATTTATTCTTTTTAAATATTAAATTTGATTTTTTCCAGTTTCCACCATCATTAGAATAGCAATTTATATTATTGATATTTTGTTGTTCATTAAAAAATTCAACAACTAAACTTGGTGGATTATCGTTCTTTTCAATCTTTTTTTCTTGAGGTTCTAGCGATTTATATTCTAAAGGAAAATAATTTATTAAAGATTTAAATCTCCCTAACTCACCATATTTTTCATTTATAGGAAATCTTGGTAATTCAAATCTATCTTTATTGATATCAATTACACCAGAATGTTGTCCAAAAGCGACTTTAAAATTTTCTGAGATATAATTTTTCATAAAAAGTGAATATTCACCAAATGGATAAGAAAAAATCTGAGGAACATAACCCAATTTTTCTTTAAAAATTTTTGTTGAAATTTTAATATCTTTTATAAATTCAGAATTACTCATATCAATTAAATACTTATGAGTATGAGAGTGGTGACCTATAAATCCTATATTAGAATTAGCTATTTCTTTAATTTCATCCCAAGTCATATAACCGTTTTTTCCTACAGGTTCTGTTGATACAAAGAGAATAAATGGAATTTGATTTTTTTTTAAATAAGGCCAAGCTTCATTATAAAATGATTTAAATCCATCATCTATTGTTATGAGAATTTTCTTCTCTTTTTTTGGTCTATCAAACTCCTCTAAAAATTTTTTTGGGTTATAAAATTTATATCCCAGCTCAGTTATAATTTTCATTTGTTGATCAAAGACATCCATTTTTATATTTGTGGAGGGGTATTTATTTTCGTTAAATCGGTGGTACATTATTGATAAAATGCCATTATCATTTGCGTAGTGTTTACTATTATTTTCTTGTGATTTAGAATGAGATAAAAATAATAACTGTAAAATGAATAAACTTATAATCGATGCAGCTAATAATAAACTTTTTTTTATGATCATTAGTAATCATAATAATTATAATATAACTCATGAAAACAGTAAAAATAACTATGAAAAGTTGATCATTCTTATTAATGATTTTTTAAAGTCTAGAAATTTAGGTTTAAATAAAGTTTCGAAAATTTATGTAAATCGTGGCCCAGGGAGTTTCGCGGGAATTAGAAACTCATTGTCAGTCGTGAAAGCATTACGTTTAACCAATGAAATTGATTATTATTGTTATAGTTTTGATGATTTTAAAGGTGAAAATAATATAAATTATGAGGATATACCCGGTCTATGCGAAAAATTTAAGATTAAAAAAAATTTGATTAATCCTATTTATATGAGTTAAAATTGAATATGTCGGAAACTATAGAGCAAAAGTGTTTATCAAAAGGTGTCAAACTTACTGATCAAAGAAGAATTATTGCAAAGATAATTTCTGAGTCTAAAAAAGAGTATGGCGAGTCTGATCACCCAGATGTTGATGAATTATATAGTAGAGTGTCAAAAGTTGACCCTAAGATAAGCATAGCTACAGTATACAGAACAGTGAAACTTTTCGAGGAAGCAGGAATTCTCACAAAACATGATTTTAAAGGTGGTAAGGCGAGGTACGAAGCTATGATCGAAAGTCATCATGATCATTTAATTGACATTAAATCTGGAGAAATAATAGAGTTCGTTGATGAAGAAATCGAAAAATTACAAAAAAAAGTTGCTGAAAAATATGGTTACAAATTAGTTGATCATAAACTTGAGCTCTATGGTGTAAAAGTTAACTCCAAAGATGAATAAGAAAATATATATTAAAACATTTGGTTGTCAAATGAATGAATACGATTCTAATCGTATATTTGATACAGTAAAAGAAATAGGATTTTCTAAAACTGAAAATTTAAATGATACAAATTGTTTTTTATTAAATACTTGTCACATAAGAGATAAAGCAAAAGAAAAAGTTTATCATGAAATTGGAAGAGTAAAAAAAAATTTTAAGTCAAAAAAAAAACCTCTTGTAATAGTCGCTGGTTGTGTTGCACAAGCAGAAAACGAGGAAATGTTAAAAAGAGAGCCTTATATTGATATAGTAATAGGGCCTCAGGCTTACCATAAAATTAATGATAAAATTGAGGAATACTTAAATAAACAAAAAAAAATTGAGGAGACTGAATTTGATGCTATTTCTAAATTTGATTATTTAGGTAAAATTAAAAATTCAGCTAGCAAAGTTTCTTCTTATTTAACTGTTCAAGAAGGTTGCGATAAATTTTGTCACTTTTGTGTAGTTCCTTTTACTAGAGGTCCTGAATACTCAAGACCTTTCAATAAGATAATTCATGAAGCGAGAACATTGTCTGAAAATGGTGTTCGTGAAATAATTTTGCTTGGGCAAAATGTGAATGCTTACAATAATCAAAGATATAGATTATCCAATTTAATTTTGGAAATAGAAAAAATACCTGAGATTAAAAGAATTAGATATACCACATCACATCCAAGTGATATGTCAGAGGATTTAATTAATGTTTATAAGAATTCAAAAAAGCTAATGCCACTAGTTCACTTACCTGTTCAAAGCGGCTCTGATAAGATATTAAAATTGATGAATAGAAAACATTTAATTAGTGACTATATAAAGATTTACGAAAAACTGAAAACTATCAATCCAAAGATCCAATTTTCAAGTGATTTTATTGTTGCTTATCCCGGTGAAGATGAAAGGGATTTTGAGGCAACTTATGATTTGATAAAGAATATCGAATTTGTTAATTCTTTTTCATTTATATTTAGTCCAAGACCAGGCACGAAAGCTTCGACTTTTAAACTTATTGATGAAAAAATATCTTTAATGAGACTAAAAAAAATTCAGACAGCATTATTTGATAACCAAATTTCTATGAATAAATCACTTGAAAACAATGAAATAGATGTTTTAGTTGAAAATAAAATAGATGGTGGTGATAAGTTTTTCGGTCGATCAGAATACATGACTTCCGTTATATTTAATGGTAGTTTAGATGATGTTGGGAAAGTAATAAAAGTGAAAGTTAACAAAAGCAATCAAAATACATTATTTGGTGAAAATATGAGTAAGTCTGAACTTAGAGTAGCATAAATTTGACTAATACTATTAAAAAAGATATTCAATCCTCTCTTAAATTTGTTTATTCAGACAACAATTCTATAAGTGTGATTTTTCACGAAAACGATTTACTTATGGGAGTTGTGGGGGAGTTTAATAAAAATTTAAAAGAATTAGAAAAAATAACATTGTCAAATATTTATTCTAGAGGTAATTCTATTTTAATCAAATCTACACCTGAAAAAAATGAAGTAATAAAAAATGCTATTCAATTTTTAGCAAATCAGTTTATAAATAATGGTACTATTGAACAAAAAGATATTTTATCTTCAGTTGATCAATTTATGATAAATGAAAAAGTTAAAAATACCAATGTAACTGATATAATCAAAACTCCAAAAAAATCTATTATTCCAAGGTCTGAAAAACAAAAAGAATATGTAAGAGCATTAAGACAAAATGAAATAATAATTTCTGCTGGCCCAGCTGGAACAGGAAAAACATTCTTAGCGGTTGCTATTGGTTTAACAATGCTTTTAGAGAAAAAGATTGAGAGAATAATTTTATCTAGACCAGCAGTTGAAGCAGGAGAAAGATTAGGTTTTTTACCTGGAGATATGAAAGAGAAAGTTGACCCTTATTTAAGGCCTCTATATGATTCTTTGTATGACTTATTTCATTTTGAAAAGATACAAAGAATGATTGAAATAGGTGATATTGAAATAGCACCTTTAGCTTTTATGCGTGGTAGAACATTAAAAAATTCTTTTGCAATTTTAGATGAAGCTCAAAACGCGACAGACACTCAAATAAAAATGTTTCTGACCAGAATAGGAGAAAATTCGAAGATTGTAGTAAACGGAGATCCAAGTCAGATAGATTTACCAAATAAAAATATGTCTGGTTTAGATAGATCAAAAAAACTACTGTCCCATTTAAATGAGATTGCTGTAGTAGATTTTGATCATTCAGACGTAGTAAGACATCCATTAGTTTCTAAAATTGTTAAGGCTTACAACAATAATGATAAAAGTTAATGTTCTGTCTGAAGAAAATTCTTGGGCAAAGAAAATAAACAAAAGTGAGGATTTATTTAATAAAGTTTGTAAAAATTTTCCAAAAAAATTTAAATTTATTAACAAAAAAGCATATTTAACTTTACTACTTTCTAATAACCAAAAAATAAAAATTTTAAATAAAAAATTTAGAAAAAAAAATAAGCATACCGATATTTTATCCTTTCCGTTTGAAAAAAAGATTAGTAATAAAAAAGAAATTTATCTTGGTGATATTATAATAAGTTTTGATTATATGAATAATCCAAAAAATTTAGATAAAAATAATTTCAAAAAAAAAACAATTAAAATTTTTATACATGGATTTTTACATTTATTAGGTTATGACCATCATAAAAATAAAAATTTTGAAAATATGTTAAAAGAAGAAAAAAAGATTTTTAAATCTGTTGAAAAATTATTTAATTAAATTGAAAAAAAATTTTTTATTAGAGTCATTTTTAGTCCTCGCACTAGGATCTTTGTCATCTTTAAGTTTGCCACCACTAAACTTTTTTTTTATAAATTTTTTTACATTAAGTTTTTTTTTTAGTTTTTTATTTAAAAAATTGATACAACAAAAAACAATCAAATTTTTTTTTTATTTTGGTTGGCTTTTTGGTTTTAGTTATTTTCTAACAAATCTTTATTGGATAACAATATCTTTGAGTTTTGATGCAAGTTATAGTTATCTGATTCCGGTATCTTTGTTTTTAATACCTGCTTCATTAGCTTTATTTTATGGCGTAATAACATCCTTATTTTTTTGGTTTAATCCAAAAAATATCTTAAGCGCTTTTTTTTCCTTTTCACTTATATTTGGTTCAGCAGAATTTATAAGAGGAATAATTTTTACAGGATTTCCTTGGAATCTTTTTGTTTATAGTTTTTCCAAAAACTTAAATTTTATAAGCATAATTTCCGTTATTGGTACATATTCATTAAATTTAATTGTTATCAGTTTTTTTACTTTACCTGCTTTATATATTTTAAGAAAAACTAATAAAGAAATATTGGTTTGTATTTTTTTTTTATTATTACCAATTTTATTTTTTACTTATGGAAATTATCAAAAAAAAGAATTTTTAAGTAATATAGAAAAAGAAAATCCTTATATATTAAGGATTATTGCCTCAAATATAAGTCTAGAGAGATACAACAAAAGTGCGCAGACTGAAAAAGTGCTAGATGAATTGATTAAAGTTAGTTCACCAGAAAAAAAAAAAAGCATTCTATTTATATGGCCAGAAGGAATTATACCCGACACCTATCAAGATGAATTTAATTTATATAAGGATATTATTATAAAATCTTTTGATGAAAATCATTTAATAGGATTAGGTATCACAAGAAGAGAAACAAGAAACAATAAATATAATTATTATAATTCTTTTTCTTTATTTGATAATAATTTAAACTTGATAAGTAAATATGACAAAATTAAACTTGTTCCATTTGGTGAATTCTTGCCGATAGAAAACATTCTTAATAAAATTGGGTTAAAAACTATTACTAGAAATATTGGATCATTTACAAGTGGAGATGAAAGAAAGATTTTAAAGATTCAAAAAGATGAAAAAGAATTAAAATTCTTGCCACTTATTTGCTATGAGATAATTTACAGTGGTAGTTTAACTAATAGTTCAGATTTTGATTTTATACTAAATATTTCTGAAGATGGTTGGTTTGGAAAATCTATTGGGCCAAAACAACATTTCTCTCATAGTATATTTCGAGCAATAGAAAATGGAAAATATGTTATAAGATCTTCAAATAATGGAATGGCAGCAATAATCAATCCTTTAGGTCTAATAGAAAAAAAAATAGATTATGGAATTTCTAGTTATATTGATTTCGAAAAAAGAAGAGACTTTGGTAAAACGATTTTCTCTACATATGGAAATAAAATTTTTATGATACTAATTTTATTGTATATTTTTCTAGCTATTTCATTTAATAGAAGCAGTGATGAGTAGTTTAAAAAATTTTCTTTTTACAAGTGAGTCAGTTTCAGAAGGACACCCAGACAAGGTTTCAGATAGAATTTCTGATATGGTAGTTGATACATACCTTTCCAGCGACCCATTTTCAAGAGTTGCATGTGAAACTTTGACAACAACAAATAAAGTTGTTTTGGCAGGAGAGGTGAGAGGACCAGAAATTAAGAAAGATGAATTGATAAAGAGAGTGAGAAATTGCATAAAAGATATTGGTTATGATCAAGAAGGTTTTACTTGGAGAGAAGCTACAAAAATTGAAAGTCATTTACATTCTCAATCTTCTGACATCGCAATGGGTGTAGATTCGTCTGGGAACAAAGATGAGGGTGCTGGTGATCAAGGAATTATGTTTGGTTATGCTTGTAATGAGACAGATTTGCTAATGCCAGCTCCAATTCACTACTCACATAAAATTCTAAGATTGATGGCAGAAGATAGAAAGTCAGGAAAACTAAACAATATTGAACCAGACTCTAAAAGCCAAGTCACATTTGAGTACATTGATGGCAAACCTGCAAGAGTAAAATCTATTGTTATATCTTCCCAACACTCACATAATATAAACCAATCACAAGTAAGAGATTTATTAAGACCTTACATTTCAAAATCTATCCCAGAAAACTTTTTAAAAGATTTCGATGAAAATGATTTTTATGTTAATCCCACAGGTAATTTTGTAATTGGGGGGCCAGATGGAGATTGTGGATTAACAGGAAGGAAAATTATCGTTGATACTTATGGAGGAGCTGCTCCGCATGGAGGGGGAGCATTTTCTGGAAAAGACCCGACGAAGGTAGATCGATCCGCAGCTTATGCAGCTCGATATATTGCAAAAAACATAGTTGCATCAAAAATTGCAAATAAGTGTTTGATGCAATTATCATATGCAATAGGAGTTTCAAAGCCATTATCCATTTATGTGGATTTATTTGATGATGATTTAGATAAAAACAAATTTGTTGTTGATAAAATCAAAGAAAACTTTGATTTAAGTCCTAGAGGTATAAGAGAAATGTTAAAGTTAAATAAACCAATTTACGAAAAAACAGCAGCATATGGACATTTTGGAAGAGTTCCAGATGATAGTGGCTCATTTTCTTGGGAAAAGATTGATAAAATAGGGGTTTTTTCTAAATAGTTTCAGTTGAATTAAAGAAAAACTTTATTATATTCACAAAAAAAATTGTTGCATTTCAAAAATGGGCTTAAGCCCATTTTTTTTTGGAGTTAACTAAATTATGTTAAATAAAAGAGCTGATAAACTTGAACTATTAAGAATAGCTGAGGCAGTTGCTTTAGAGAAATCTATAGATAAAGAGCTAATTATTGCTTCGATGGAAACAGGAATAGCAAAAGCTGCTAAATCCAAATTTGGTCAAGACAACGAGATAAAGGTATCTATAAACAGAGATAATGGTGACATAGAAATTTTCAGAAAATTAATTGTTTCGGAGAATCCAGAGAATTCCAATACTGAAATTAAATTAGAGGATGCAATTATTTTAAATGAAACAAATAAAAATAAAAATATTGGCGATGAGGTTTTACAGCCATTACCATCTTTCGATTTTGGAAGAATAGCTGCTCAAACCGCTAAACAAGTTATCAGCTTTAATGTGAGGGAAGCTGAAAGAGAAAGACAATATAATGATTTTATAGATAAAAAGGACTCAATTTTAAGTGGTATAGTAAAAAGATTAGAGTTTGGAAACGTGATAGTCGATCTAGGAAGGACAGAGGCAATTATTCAAAAAAATGAGCTAATTCCAAGAGAAAATATTAAGGCAGGTGATAGAATAAAAGCCTACTGCTATGATGTAAGAAGAGAGCAACGTGGACAACAAATCTTTTTATCAAGAGCTCATCCAAAATTTATGGAAAAATTATTTTTTCAAGAAGTACCAGAAATTTATGATGGATTGATTGAAATTAAATCATCTTCAAGGGACCCAGGAAGTAGAGCAAAAATTTGTGTAAAAGCAGTCGATACCTCACTTGATCCAGTTGGAGCTTGTGTAGGTATGAGAGGTTCAAGAGTTCAAGCTGTCGTTAATGAATTACAAGGTGAAAAAATTGATATAGTAAATTGGTCTGAGGACCCAGCTATTTTGGTATCAAATGCACTATCT
>CACEDG010000015.1 GCA_902558225.1 uncultured Pelagibacteraceae bacterium
AATTTTTTAATTTAATGAGGAAAACAAAGAAAAAAGTTGTATGTCTTGGTGGAATAACTAAATCTAATATTAAAACTTTAAAAAATCTAAATTTATACGGAATGGCATCAATTTCATATTTTCAAGTTAATTAATATGGTCAAAAAATTAGACATTCAATTTATCAAATCTGAATTAAAGAAAATTAATAATCTTTTTTTATCTGGTAATTATGAGAAAGTTATAGAAAAAACAAAAGTTTTGTTAAAAAAGGATCCTGCCCAAACACCATTTTATAATTTTATTGGACTATCATATAAACAATTAAATAATCTTCAAATGGCTGAGGATACATTTAAGTCTGGCATTAATATAAGGCCAGATGCTCCAAGCTTACTGTGTAATTTAGGTGCTTTATATAGAACTACAGAAAGATTTGGAGAAGCAGAGAAATTATTTGAAAAAGCTATGAAATTACATCCAAAAAATTTAAGTGTTCTTGTTAATTATGCAAATCTTAAGAGTGATTTAAATCAAATAAATGAAGCTATTGATTTGTATAAAGCGGGATTTGAAATTAATGACAATCATGAAACTTTATTAATCAATTATGCAGGAGCATTTCAAATTAAAGGTGATTTTGAAAACTCAAAAAAAATTCTAAAAATACTACATAAAAAGTTTCCGAATAATATTATTGCACACAAAATGTATAGTAGTATCAATAACTATGAAAAAGACACTGAGCATCAAATTGAAATGCAAAATAGACTTAAAGATGAAAAATTATCTTTTTTTGATAAAGCAACCCTATGTTTTGCGTTAGCTAAATCCTATACTGATCAAAAAAATCACAAAGAATCATCTGATTATTTCATAAAAGGAAATGAAAATATGTTTAAGAATTACAAAAATGCTAATATCAATAATCAGATTGAACTTTTTCAAAAAATTAAGAATGAGTTTAAGCTTCATCAATTTGACAATAAAAAACAAAATCATAAACCAAGGTTGATATTTATTGTTGGCCTTCCAAGATCTGGGACAACGCTTACGCATCAAATTATTTCTTCACATTCAAAAGTTTATGGTGCTGGAGAACTTCCAGTTCTCAAAAATGCATTTCTAAAAAATAATCAATTAGAGTTAAGGGAAGATGTACTTATAAAAAATTTGAATATTGAAAAGTTTTCCTCAAAAATCTTAGGCAAATTTATGATTTATGACAAAAATTCAATAATTTTAGATAAAGCACCTTTGAATTTTATGTGGATTGGTCATATACATTTATTATTTCCTGACGCTAAAATAATACATATTAATAGAAATATTAAAGATACAGCTTTATCTATTTATAAAAATATGTTTGATGCCTCTGCCCTCACTTGGACCTATAATCAAGAACACTTAATTAAGTTCATTGAGCTTTATAAAGATTTAATGAAATTTTGGAGACACAAATTACCAAATTTAATTTATGAATGTGATTATGAAAAATTAGTAAATGATCAAGAAAATGAAACTAAAAAATTAATCAAATTTTGTAATTTAGATTGGGAAGATAATTGCATTGATCATACTAAAAATGAAACGGGTATTAAAACTGTAAGTCTAGCTCAAGCTAGGAAACCTGTTTATAAAAGTTCTGTAAACTTGTATGAAAAGTATATTGAATTCTTGCCTTTTTTAAATCAAATAAAAGAATAAAAAAAAAGGCCCCATAAAATGGGGCCCTTTTAATAACTAAGTAATTTCTAATTAAAACGCGAAGTTAATAGAAATTTCTGTATGAGTAGACTCATTTGCTGTTTGGTTAGCAATATTCTTACCTTCGTTAGCATGAGCTGCAATTGAAATTGAACCCATTGAGTAAGCAATTGACATACCTTCAAGCTCTTGGTCAGTAGAAGAAGTTTCAGCTTCTGTTTCTGATTCACCGTAAGAGATTGATAAGTCATCATTTACTTGGAACGAAATACCAAACGCATCAGTTTCTAAATCATTGCTAGTTGTAGCAGCGAAATCGATTTCTGACTTTTGGTAACCAACTGTAATTGGACCGAACGCATATTTTAAACCATATGTTTCCATATCGTCTTCTTGTGTTCCAGTACCTTTATCACCAGCACCACCAAACACTGTTAGACCGTCCATTGGAGTTGCAGTAATAGCTACCGATGTAGATGATTTTAAACCACCAGCACCAGAGTTTCCACCGTCATCGTTATTACCAGTTGTAGTTTTTGGTGAGTAACCTAGTTGAATTGTCGCCATGTCCATTGTGTAAACATAGTTAAATCCAGTCATACCAGTGTCAACTCTTCCAACTGGAAGTTCGTTTGACGATGCTGTGTCTGCATCAATACCATTCCATACTTCTTCTTCAGCAGTTGGCATTAAGTCATCGATTTTACCAAGACCTACGTCACCTGAATCTTCAGAGTATGTAATTGAACCCATATCACCCATATCGTACTTAAGTACTGATGTTGATAAAGATCCTGTAACAGCCATATTATGTGTTAATGTAACTGTATGACCATTGTCCATTTCACCTGTTCCACTAAAACCAACAGATTTTTGCATACCAAATCTGTTACCATCAGTTTCTAGGTCTTCGTTACCATCACTTGCAGCATAACCAAATTTAGCTCCACCACTTACTGATAAAGAACCAGCGTTAGCAGCAGAAACAGCCACAAGAGAACCAGCTAGAGCTGTAAGCCCTATCTTTTTGATGTTATCCATATTTTCTCCTTGTTAAAATTATTAATATTAATAACAGCGAATAATTAGCATAATTGTTGATTTTTGAGCCTAATCGTATTAAATAATCCCAATTTTTTGATTAATTGTTGCATTTTTGCAACATAATTTAATGTTTTTTTAACTAATTTTGGTGGTATTTAAACTTTAGTATTTAATTAACTTTTATGACACTGAAATCAAAATTTCACCTAATAATTATCAACTCAATCTTAATCTTATCTTTTTTTCTTACTACGAATTGTGGAATTTATAAACCAGTAGATGCAAGAAAAATTGATCCCAATGTACACGAAAGAGTAAAAAAAATATTGAGGAAGGCAGAGGATTTAGGGTTATGGGTGGTAAAAAAAATAAAGGAGGTACATTTGAGTTTGCTTCCTCAAATGCAATGTGGAGAGCTTCACTTGATCTATTAGATTTTACACCCTTAAGTAATGTAGATTATTCTGGTGGTATTATTATAACTGACTGGTTTTCCGATGAAAACTCTTCAATAGATGAGTCTTTAAAGTTAACAGTAAAATTTTTATCAAATGAAATAAGAGCTGATGGTATAAATGTAGTTATACATAAAAAAACCTGTGAAGAAAAAAATAAATGTATTATCAAAAAAATAGACTCAACTCTTGCAGGGGAAATCAAGTTAGCAATTTTAAAAGAAGCTGCATTATTAAGTCAACAAGATATCGAAACTAATAAAGTACCTTATGAAATGCCTGGTGTCTTTAAAAGAGAAAATTGATTATCTTAGCCTTAACCCAACATATTAATTAGAATATTAAATGGATCATGGAAAAATATAATTTCAAAGTTATTGAGAATAAATGGCAAACACATTGGGATAAGAATAAAAGTTTTAAAACAAGTTTTGATAAGTCAAAAAAAAAATTTTATTGTTTGGAAATGTTTCCATATCCTTCGGGCAAAATTCATATGGGGCATGTAAGAAATTATACGATCGGTGATGTTTTAGCACGTTATAAATCCCTTGAAGGATTTAATGTTTTGCATCCAATGGGCTGGGATTCATTTGGTATGCCGGCTGAAAATGCTGCACGACAAAATAATCTTGACCCTAAAACATGGACTGAAAAGAACATCACTGTTATGAAATCTCAGCTGAAAAAATTAGGTTTATCTATCGATTGGGATCGAGAAATATCCACATGTTCTAAGGATTATTACAGACATCAACAAACTTTTTTTTTAGAAATGTTTGATAAAGGACTTGTTTATAGGAAAGAAAACTATGTGAACTGGGATCCAGTTGATCAAACCGTGTTAGCAAATGAACAGGTAATTGATGGAAAGGGGTGGCGTTCTGGTGCCCCTGTTGAGAGAAAAAAATTAAATCAGTGGTTTTTTAGTATTACTAAATTTTCAGAGGACCTTCTTAAAAGCTTAGATACATTGGGTAAATGGCCTAACAAAGTTAAGATAATGCAAAAGAATTGGATTGGAAAATCATTTGGTTGTGAAGTTAAATTTGAAATTATTGGCTCAAAAGATGTAAAAAATGTTGAGTGTTATACAACAAGACCAGATACTCTTTTCGGGATGTCTTTTCTTGCACTCTCAGTTGATCATCCGATAGCTAAACTTTATCAAAATGACGAATCATTTTTGAAATTTAAAGAAGAATGCTCAAAAACAGGTACTACAGAAGAGTCAATAGCCGTTGCAGAAAAACTTGGTTTTAAAACAAATTTATTAGCAATAAATCCATTAAATAAAGAAATAAAAGTCCCTGTTTATTTTGCTAATTTTGTTTTAATGGATTATGGATTGGGTGCTGTATTTGGTTGTCCCGCTCATGATCAAAGAGATCTTGATTTTGCGAGAAAATATAATTTAAATGTAACACCTGTTGTGGAGCCCTTAGATAAATCCGGCCATCAATATAACGACAAAACAAATCAATTAATTATTAAAAATGAAGCTTACACTGGACCAGGTAAAATTTTTAATTCACAATTCTTAGATGGTTTAAAATGTCCAGAGGACTCAATACCAAAAACTATCGAATATTTGGAAAAAAATAACTTAGGAAAAAAGAAGGTTAATTTTAGACTTAAAGATTGGGGGGTATCAAGACAAAGATATTGGGGTTGTCCAATACCAATAATGTACGATGAAAATAATAATCCAAAAAAAATACCCTTAGAACTATTACCAGTTGAGCTGCCAAAAATTGATAAATTTGAAACTACAGGGAATCCTTTAAACGAAAATAAAGCCTGGAAAAATATAGTGATAAATGGAAAAAAATACACAAGAGAAACAGATACTCTTGATACTTTTGTAGACTCTTCTTGGTATTTTTTAAGATTTTGTAGTCCTGATAAAAAAGATCGAGGATTTGATATTGATGAAGTGAAATATTGGATGCCAGTAGATCAATACATTGGAGGGGTCGAGCACGCAATTTTGCATCTTTTGTATTCCAGATTTTTTATGAACGCTTTATCATACAAAAATAAAAACTTTAATATTACTGAACCTTTTGACGGTTTGTTCACACAGGGAATGGTTTGTCACGAAACTTATAAAGACAAATCTGGAAACTGGATAAGTCCAGATGAAATTATCACAATCAATGGTAAAAAATTTTTAGTGAGTGATAAAAAAAATGAAATTAGAGTTGGTCCTTCTGAGTCAATGTCAAAATCAAAAAGAAATATAATTGATCCAGAAAAAATTATTATGAATTATGGTGCAGATGCAGCGAGACTTTTTATATTGTCTGACAGTCCACCTGAAAAAGATGTTCAGTGGTCGGATGAGGGTATTGCTGCATCTTATAAATTTATTCAAAAAATCTGGAATTTAAATTTTATTATTTTAAATAAAATAAAAGAAAACTCTTCAGAGAATGCTAATAATAAATTAGATAAAATAACAAATAGATTTATTAACAATGTAACAACTAATTTAATTAACTTTAGTTATAATAAGATAATTGCTAATTTTTATGAAATTTATTCGGAATTACTAACTACACTTAAAAATAATTATAAAAAAGAAAACTTAATAAATAATTACTCTAAAATACTCATAACTATGATGCCTGTTATTCCTCACTTTGCAAGTGAGAGTTTAGAATTAATTGATTATAAAGGCGAAATTAAATGGCCAAGTGTAGAAAAAGAATTATTATTAGAAGAAAATATAAATTATGTAATTCAAATTAATGGAAAAAAAAGAGGTTTAGTGACTGCAAAAAGGAATTTAACTGAGAACATCTTAATTGAATTGATTAAAGACAAACGTGAAATAAGTAAGTTCATAAAAGACCAGAAAATCAAAAAACAAATTTTTGTGCCTAACAAACTATTAAATATCATTATATGAAATTAAAGTTTTTTTTAATAACAATAATTATATTTTTGAATAGTTGTGGTTATACACCAATGTACTCTTCTGCTAACAAAACAGATTTTTTTTTAGAAAAAATAAATTTAAATGGAGACGAATTTATAATAAAAAATATTACTAATAACTTAAGTAATTTCAGCCAAGCA
Source organism: uncultured Pelagibacteraceae bacterium (assembly GCA_902558225.1). Taxonomy (GTDB): domain Bacteria; phylum Pseudomonadota; class Alphaproteobacteria; order Pelagibacterales; family Pelagibacteraceae; genus Pelagibacter. The sequence goes on from CACEDG010000015.1 coordinate 6,270, forward strand.
AACAGTAAGAAAAAGATTATTATTGAAGGAAAAATTCTATACCAAAAAACTTCACAGACAAAAAACTTAGCGGGAGATACTACTCAATATAGGCTTAAAACAACCTCAGAATTTACTATCAAAACATCCAATCAAGAAATCAAATTTAACACGAGTGAAAATTTTGATATGAAAAATTTTGATGATGAATTTGAAGAAAAAAAATACGAAAAAACAATTAAAGAAAATTTTGCTAGGTCAATTAATAGTCAAATAATTTTACAAATTTCTAAAGTTGAATGATTGTAAAATCTTTTGAAGTCAACAAAATTGATCCTTTTAAAAATAATCTAATTCTTTTTTACGGTCAAAACGAAGGATTAAAAGACGAAAATATTCTTAAACTTTCTTCTAAATTCCAAAATATAATCAAATACCATGAACGAGAAATTTTAGAAAACCAACACCTTTTTTTTGAAGGAATATTTTCTGGTTCTTTATTTGACGAGGATAAGTTTGTAATTATTAGTCAAGCAACAGATAAGATTGTCAAAATTATTGAAACCTTAATTGAAAAAAAAGAAAAGATAAAAAAAATTGCAATATTATTAAATGCTAACACTTTAGAAAAAAGATCAAAACTCAGGTCAATTTTTGAGAAAAATTTATTATGTGTACCATTTTATATTGATAATAATGAAACATTATTCAAATTTACTGAAACTTTTCTAAAACAAAAAAAAATTAATATTTCGCCTTTAAATATAAATTTTTTAATTAATAAGTGTAATGGTGATAGAAGAAATTTAAAAAATGAACTACACAAAATTGAAATGTTTTGCCTTAACAAAAGAAATATCAAGGACGAAGAATTACAAAAATTAGTTTGTCTAAGTGAAAATAAAAATATTAGTGAATTAATTGACTGTTGCTTGGTAAAAGATGAGAAAAATACTATTAATATTCTTAATGATAATATTTTCAACAATGATGATAGTATTTTAATTACTAGAACTTTTTTAAATAAATTAAAAAAAATTCATAAACTAATTTTAAGTTATCAGAAAAATAAGAACCTGAACGAAACTATAAGAAATGCTAAACCACCCATATTTTGGAGAGATAAACCGATTGTGGAAAAACAAATCAGAACTTGGAAACCAGACCTAATTGAGAAACTAATAATAGATATAAATGAAATTGAGCTTCAAATTAAAAAAAATAACACAAACTCAATAAATTTAATTTCTGATTTTATTTTAAATACAGCTACTTAATAACTAATAATTATTTTTAATAACATCTATTAATTTATTAAGTTGGTCCAAATCTTTATATTCTATTGAGATTACACCCTTATTTCTTTTTGAATTCTTTATCAAAACATTTAAACCTATTTTGCTTGATATAGAATTTTCTAAATTTACTAAATTTGGATCTTTTTGATTAGGCTTAGACCCTCCTTTTTTTTTAAAGATCTTTACAAAGTTTTCTGACTGTCTAACTGATAGATTTTTCTCTATGATTTTATTTGCTACAAATTCTGCATTATCTAAACCAACTAAAATTTTTGCATGACCAGCAGTGATTTTTTTTTCCTCTACAAATTTTAAAACTTCTCTTGGTAGGCTTAAAATTCTAAGTGAATTAGTTATATAACTTCGACTTTTCCCAATAAATTTAGAGACCTTGTCTTGGTCGTATGAAAACTCATCTATAAGTCTTTTGTAGCCTTCAGCTTCTTCAAGAGGATTTAAGTCATTGCGTTGAACATTTTCTACGATAGCGAACTCTAACGATTTTAAATCATCAACATCTGTAACAACAACAGGTATATCGTGCAATCCAGCTTTTTGTGCTGCTAACCATCTTCTCTCTCCAGCTATAATTTCATATTTTGAATTATCAGTTTCAGATTTTCTGACTATGATTGGTTGAATTACCCCTCTTTCTCTAATTGAATTTGCCAAATCATTTAAATTATCTTGATCAAAATTTTTCCTAGGTTGATACCTATTTGGTATAATTTCACTTAATGATAATTTATTTATTCTAGTTTCAACTTTTGTTTCACCAATTAAAGATGATAATCCTCTACCTAATCCTTTTTTTATTTTATTCATTATGCTGCACTCCCTATTTTGTTTTCCTGATTAATAAATTCATCTGTGAAACTAAAATAAGACTTACTACCTGGACAATTCTTATCGTATATTAGAACAGGAACGCCATGGGATGGGGCTTCTGACAACCTTACATTTCTTGGAATAACTGTTCGATAAACTTTTTCCTTAAAATAATCTCTTGCCTCTTTTTCGACTTGTGAAGATAACTTATTTCTTTTATCATACATTGTTAAAAGTATTCCCTGTATCTTTAATTCAGGATTTAAATTAATTTTTATTCTTTCAATAGTTTTCATTAATTGTGTAAGGCCTTCTAATGCAAAAAATTCTGTTTGAAGTGGAACTAAAAGTGAGTTAGAACAAACAAGTGCCATTACTGTTAACAAACTTAAAGATGGTGGACAGTCTATTAGTATATAATCATATGATCCTCCAGAATCATTCAAATATGCGGTTAATTTAGTCTTTAAAATAAATGCTCTATCACTATCTCCGGCAGTTTCAACCTCCAAACCTGATAAATCTACATTCGAAGTTATTAAGTCAAGTTTATTAAACTTGGTTTTTTTGATTACCTCTGAAATTGGTTTAGTTCCATTCAAAATTCCATAAATGGTCTCATCAGATCTCTCTAAATTTGATAATCCCAGCCCAGTTGTAGCATTACCTTGGGGATCTAAATCAATAACTAAAATTTTTTTTCCAAGTTGAGTTAAAGCAGAAGCAAGATTGATTACTGTAGTTGTTTTTCCAACTCCGCCCTTCTGATTAATGATAGAAATAATTTTCATCAATTTTTTTTTTCCATTTTTTTGATACTCAATAAAAATGAATTTTCACTGGTTAAACTTTTTTTTTCCTCATAATCTAAATTCCAATTTTTTAGAGATTCATTTAAAATTTTCCTTCCACTTTTGCCCATAAATAAAACTAAGTTTTTATAATTTTTAAAATTCTTATGAACCAAATCTAAAATTACTGGCATAGGTTTGAAAGCTCTGGACATAATTGTTCCAGTCTCTATATTTTTAATTTCGAAAATATCTTTTTGAATTATTTCTGTATTCAATCCTAATTTTTTTGATACCTCCCTTAAAAAAACACATTTATAATAACTTTTTTCATAAAGTTTTATTTTCATATTGCTTTTTAATTTTTTCATCAGGATTGCAACAATTAGCCCTGGCATTCCACCACCAGATCCTAAATCTGAGGTTGTATTGCTATTTAAATCAATAAAATCAATTATTTGTGCAGAATCAATTATATGCCTATGCCTAATAGCCTCTTTCTCAGACGTTTTCTTGCTAATTATATTGATTTCACGATTTTTTTCTTGAATCATCTTTATTAAGCTTTCAAGCTCATTACAAGTTTCACGTGAAACATTAAAGTTGGGAATTTGAGAGTAATTTTGTAAGATAATCGAATCCATTAAGCTATATGCTTAATAGACTTTCTTTTTACATGTGACAACAAAATATATACGGCAGCTGGGGTTATTCCATCAATTCTCAGTGCCTGACCCATTGTTTTAGGCCTTATTTCCTTAAATTTAGCCTTTACCTCATTTGATAGACCCGAAAACTGATCATAGTCAATATTATCAGGGATAATAAGATTTTCATCACGCTTAAAAGCTAAGATATCAGCTTTTTGTTTTTTTAAATAACCTCTATAATGTGAATTAATCTCTATTTGCTCATCAATTTCAGGTCCAAAATTGTTAATTTCTGGCCAAATTTTTCTCAATTTATTCATATCAGCATCTTTTTGGGCCAAGATCTCCTCAGCAGATCTCAAAACACCGTCTTTTGCAATCTTGATACCAAATTTATCTGCTTTTGTTGGTGAAATACTGATATTTGCCATTTGAAAGGAAATTTGGCTCAATTTGTCAAATTTATCCTCAAATTTATCTTTTCTATTATCTGAAATCAAACCAATTTGAATGCCCTTATTGGTAAGTCTTAAATCTGCATTATCTGATCTGAGACTTAGTCTGTATTCAGCTCTCGAAGTAAACATTCTATAAGGCTCTGCGACCCCTTTAGTAACTAAATCATCTATCATTACACCTATATATGCATCAGATCTATCTAGGATGAATGGCTCCATATTTTTTAATGACAATGCTGCATTTATTCCAGCTATTAAGCCTTGGGCAGCAGCTTCTTCATATCCAGTAGTTCCATTAATTTGACCTGCTAAATATAAGTTCTTTATTTTTTTAGTTTCTAGGGTAAGAAATAGTTCCCTAGGGTCAATATAATCATATTCAATAGCATAACCTGGCCTGATCATTTTAACATTCTCTAAACCATTGATATTATTGAGTATTTCTGACTGTACTACCTCAGGTAGAGAAGTTGAGATGCCATTTGGGTAAATTGTGTGATCTTTAAGTCCCTCTGGCTCTAAAAATATTTGGTGTCTGTTTTTTTCAGAGAATTTCACAATCTTATCTTCTATAGATGGACAATATCGAGGACCCACTCCTTGAATACTTCCGGAATACATCGCACTTTTAGATAAATTCTTCTCAATAATCTTATGCACTATTTCATTTGTATATGTCATTGAACAAGACACTTGTTTGTTAGATGTTGCCTTCGTTAAAAAAGAAAAAAAATAAGGTTTCTCATCTGCTGATTGATTTTCCAAATTTTTAAAATTAATAGTTCTAGCATCTAGTCTTGGTGGAGTACCTGTTTTTAACCTTCCAATTTTAAATTTATATTTTTCCAATTGTTCAGTTAAACCGGTACTTGGTTTTTCGTTATATCTTCCAGCTGGAGTACGTTGATTACCAATATGGATTATGCCATTTAAAAATGTTCCTGTTGTTAGAATTAATTTATTACAATTAATTTTATTACCTTTTAATGTTAAAAAACCATTTATAGCATTATTTGAAAAAATAAACTTAACTACAGGGTCAGAAAAAATGCTTAAATTACAGTAGTTTACAAGTTTTTCTTGCATAAATTTCTTATATAGAGATCTATCAGATTGCGTTCGTGGTCCTCTTACAGCCGGTCCTCTGCTTCTATTTAACAACCTAAATTGAATTCCTGACTTATCTGCAACCTCCCCCATAACACCATCGAGCGCATCTATCTCTCGTACTAAATGACCTTTACCCAAACCACCGATAGCAGGGTTACATGACATTTCACCAATCGTATTTTTATCGTGGGTAAAAAGAGCTGTATTAACACCTAAACGTGCTGAGGCTGCAGCAGCCTCACAGCCAGCATGGCCTCCTCCAATAACTACGACTTCAAAGAATAAATCTTTTTTCATAATGTAAATCTATAATCGATTATAATATTTACAAGTTTTGAGTTTATTTATCATTGTAAATCAATAAACGAGGTAAAAATTAGCAAAATTGGTCTATTTTCCTATACAAAAATCGCTGAAAATACTGCCTAATATTTCCTCAACATCAACTTTTCCAACAATCATACCTAAATGTCTTGTGGCTAATCTCAAATCTTCAGCTGCTTTGTCAAAATCCTTTTTTTGATTTTTTAATAAAAATTCTTCTAAATAACCTACACACTGTAACAAATGTTGCCGATGTCTCTCTCTAGTGATTAGAATATCCTCTTCAGATATAAATTTGTTTTTTAAACTATTTTTTATTCTTGAAATTAACATGTCTATATTTGTATTATTTTTTAACGAAATCAAAACTGGATTTAATTTTAAAATTTCTGCGTCTAATTTTTCGTTTAGAAGATCTGATTTATTAATAACCAGTATCGCATTATTTTTTAGTAAATCATTTAAAAAGCCGCTTAAATCAACGTTTTTTGCATCAACTACAACTAATTTTAGATCCGCATTTTCAGCCTTTTTTAGAGATAATCGAATTCCTTTTTTTTCGATTTCATCTTTTGAGTCTCTTATACCTGCGGTATCGGAAATAATAACAGGATAACCATCAATATTTAGGTGTGTTTCAACAACATCTCTTGTTGTCCCAGCGATTTCAGAAACTATTGCCACTTCTCTGTTTGATAGATTATTTATGAGACTCGATTTACCAGCATTTGTCGGTCCTATAATTGCGATTTTAAAACCCTCTCTGATTATCTCTCCGACCTTTTGATCGTTTAAAATTTTATTTATTTCATTTAATACTTCTGAGCAGTCATTTTTTATTATTTTTAAATTTTCTTCTGGTAAATCTTCCTCTGGAAAATCTATTTGAGCTTCAACAAATGATAAGACCTTTAATAATTTTTCTCTAAGCTCATTAAACTTAGTAGAAGATTTCCCTTTCATTATTTTAACAGCCTGAAGTCTTTGAATCTCAGTTTCCGCCGATATCAAATCAGCTATACTTTCAGCTTTGAGTAAACTTATCTTTCCGTTTTGAAATGCAAGTTTTGTAAATTCACCTGGCTCTGCCAGTCTACAATTTTTAATTTTTGCAATCTCTTTCTGTAAAGCCAAAACCACAGCCTTGCCCCCATGAACATGAATTTCAGCCATATCTTCACCTGTGTAGCTTTCAGGCCCCGGAAACCATAATATAATCCCTTCATCTATCAGCTCAGAAGTGTTGATATGGTTTATTTTTCGAAGGGTAGCCATTCTTGGCTTTGGCAAATCTTTCTTGGTAAGTGACTTGATCACCTCAGAGGTTTCAGAACCAGAAATTCTTATAATTGCAACACCAGAAACTCCAGGTCCGGAAGATAGTGCATATATAGTCATTAATTTATTATATCCTGAATTATTTTATTGGATATAATTAAAATTTTAATGATTATATGGATAGCATCATACCCCAAGAGTGGAAATACATGGTTAAGATCAATCATAACATCATTGTTATATACAACTGACGGAATTTTTGACTTTAAATTAATAAAAAAAATCAAACAATTTCCAACAAGAAATCAATTCCAAGATTTCACAAAAAACTTTAATGATATTAATGAAATATCTAAATTTTGGTTATTGGCTCAAGACAAAATAAACCTTACCAAAGAAATAAAGTTTTTTAAGACGCATAATTTAAATTGCGCGGTAAATAAAAATTCTTTTACAAATAAATCACACACTTTAGGAACTATTTACGTAGTCAGAGATCCAAGAAATTTAGTTAATTCAATAAAAAACCACTATAATAAAGGTAATGAT
>CACEDG010000016.1 GCA_902558225.1 uncultured Pelagibacteraceae bacterium
ACATACCGGATGAGTTAGATCCTGAGTTAAAACCACCTACAGAATTTGAATTATTAATTGTGCTACTAGTTTTATTTTGATTGTATGATAATAATGCACCACTTAATGCTGCAGCCAAAGCAGCTTCAGATCTTCTTTTTCTTTCTAATTGATTTGTTTTAATAGCAACTTCTATTTCTTTTAACCTTAATATACACTCAGCCATAGCATCTGTACCAACAACAAAACCCATTTCGCTACACTCATTTCTTTTTGCTTGTACTTTTTTACGTCTCAACTCCTCTTTTCGATTAATTTCAGCCTGATATTCAATTTGATTTTTATATTTCAAACCTTTTTTTGTGTAAAGTATATCTGAATAACCTAAATGACTGTGATATTTTTGAAGTCCAGTTGAAATACAGTATAGTTTTTTATCAATTAAGTTTTTATCAATAATATAATCTCTACATTGTCCTACTGCATCTTGAATTGCTTCAAATGGTGTATTTCCAAATCCATAAAACATTCCTTTATTGAAATCGTAAGTTAATAATCCAGGTTCAGGCTTATTTGAAAGAACTCTTATAGTTTGAAATATATATGTATTTTGCTTGTACGAATAATCAGATTTGGAATAATTTATTTTTTTTGATGGACTATCCCAAGCTGCACCTCCACCGAAACAACCTGTCAGAAATAAACCTATAAATAATAATCCTAAATGTTTTCTCATAGTCTAAACAATACTATTGCCCACATATTAATTAACTCCTAAATTCATTCAATCGTATTTTTGTTTTTACTCTTTCAAAAACCCATTTGTAATTATCAGTTTTTTTAACTGATTTATGAAACTCGCCAAGAAATTTATAGACTATTTGACCCAGCAAATCTTTATAATGTGCAAAAACTATCATTTCATCTTTTGAAATTCTCTCAATTTTGGAATTATCCTTTTTCTGCATTGTAATAGTTTTGAAATCTTCACTTAAATGATTATTCCATAATTTGTTTTCATATAGTTTAGGAAACCATACATATTTTCTCGTACCTTTAATAAGCCAAGTAGCTCTTTGATAATCTCCACCTATGTATCCAAAACATTTAAGTGCATCTTTATGTTTTAAAAATACAACATTATCCCCTACATCTAAATAACCTCTTTTAATATAAACATTTGGGTTGAATTTATTTTCATAATTCCAGGTAATAAATTTGCCATTTTCTATTAACATTTTTTTTCTTTTTTTTATAAAATTAGTAAACTGATCTACTTCTTTATTAATTTCAGATATATTTCTGTCTTTGTTATTTTTATCAAAAATTTTAATTCTATGTTCCTCAAAATCTGTTGCGTCTATAATTTCTCTTTGTCTATGCTCATCTTTAAGTTTATTTTTTTTAGAACTATGATGTACTTCATCAATCTCATAGTACAATTTTAAAGATGGAAAACAAAGGTCTGTGAGATACCTTTTTCCATCACTTGTTTTAATTAATTGTTGACAAACAAATTCGATTTCTGGATCGTTAAGATTATGAACAATTCTTGTGATAATATACAGCTCCCATTGCTTATGTTGTATTTTTGAAAAGTTTCTTAAAACATATTGGTCTTTTGAAAATTTCATATCCAAGAATACCATTGCTACCATAGTGTTACCAAACCAAAAATATTTTAAGATTATTGTTGCAAACAGATGTTTATTTAAACTTTTAGAATTGATTTGTAATCAATAGGTCCGCGGTTCGAATCCGTGCGGGGGCACCATCACTTAATAAAATCAACATTAATTATTTTTAAAAAGTTTAGATTCTTCAAATTTCTCTACTTAGTGTGACTATAGTGTGAATAGGTTGTGTATCAATCAAGTAGTCGTTTGAAATTTTAATTCAACTTATTTCTTTCACAATTCCTATCAATCGTTTGCCAGTCCCCTTCTTCGAAAGGTATATTCATATTCTCTAAAGCTTTTTTAAGTTTCTCTAATCTATCTGCAGGTCTATTTATACTTTTAAGGTATATAGAAATCCATTTAAATGCAGACTTACCTAAAACTTTTTTATCAATATGAATCCAATTTTCGAAGTCCATACATTGAGTGGTGTTATAAGTATACTCATCATAACTTATCATTTTTCCATCATCACTTAATGAGTCATGCCAACTGCAAATTTGATTTTTCCCTTTATCGATAACTTGATAAGCTTCATAATGATCAGAAAGATTTATTGAATTAAAATCTAATTCTAGTTGTTTCATAGTTTGTATGTTGCTGAAGTTTTTGTGTTAAAGAACTTTAACAATTATGAATATATAGATTAAAAGTGGCAGGATTTAGATAAATCTATTCTTTTTTATCAATTTCACTCATAAACCCAGAATCACGATCCCTAAAAGTTTTTTCATTTAATGATTTATATATGCATCCGGATAGTTGGTTAAATGTTCATCTGAAATTGGTATCATTACAGCGCTCTCTAAAACAGCACCTGCTTCTTTTCTTTTCTCAGAAAGTTCCTTATCATCTTTAAAAGCTTGGAGTGCTTCCATGTTTGGAAATTGCATTACTGTATGAAGTTTTGTCGGGTCATCTTTTTGTGTGCCTGCAAAAACAAATTTTATTCCATGCTCTTTTAATTTTCTATCCTGTGCATAGACCATCTCTTTCCATGTTTTAAATCCTTTAGTAATTGTAATTTCGCCTTTTACTAATATTGCCATATGAATCTCCTTATTTAATTATTAAAACACTACCACTGTGCCCAGAGTGTGACCAGATTAAAAATATTCTAAGTTTATTGTTGCTAACAAATGTTTATTCAAACTTTAGCAATTGATTTGTAATCAATAGGTCCGCGGTTCGAATCCGTGCGGGGCACCATCATTCAATTAAAAAAGTTAAAAGTTTTTACATCAAAAAAAAACTATATATTATGTATTCAAATGAAATTTTTTAAAAAAATTATTATTATTATAATATTTTCATCCTTCCCATTGTTCTCAATATATATCTACTATAAATACGAAAATAATAAAAAATTTTTTTTAGGAGAAATAACTTCCCTTGAAAAAAGAATAATAGAAAAAGAAAAAAAAAATGTAAAATTACAATGGGAAATAACAGAGAAGTTGATAACAAAAGATAGGATCTTAAAAAAAATTTTATATAATAACTTTTTTAAAAAAGCTGAAACTCACAATATCAATATTTTAAATAGTAAATATGTTATTGATAAATACAAACTTATATTTGTTCCAAGATCAGTGGAGTCGGGCAATCAAGTATTTAATCAAAAAAATACAGGTTATATTGATATTTATAAAGAAAATTATTTTTATATAAATGGTGATGGTTCATTAATATCTTTTGAAATAAAAGATAAAATACTTCGTAGTAAATATTTAGAAACAAACCTATTAAAAATAATCAAAGACTCTAATTTTTACTCATTAAGTACAGTTGGTATAAAAGATATGAGAATATTTGATGATAGAATTTATGTTTCTTATTTAAAAAATTATCCAAGTAAAGTTGAAGATAATGATTGCTATAATCTAGCTGTCCTTGAAAGTGATAAATTAAGTGAAATTAACTTTCTTAAAAATGATAAAAAAGAAATAAATTTTAATAATTTTTTTGAGTTTGATTATAGATGTACATCAGTGATAGCAAATAACACAAATCAAAATGGCGGCAGATTAGAAAAAATTAACAACTATTTTTATATCACTGTTGGAGATTTTAGAATACCTGGCATATCACAAGATTTAAGCAATAATAATAATTTTGGAAAAATTATTAAATTTAAAAAGAATTTAAAAAATCAATTTAAAATTATCAGTATGGGTCATCGTAATCCTCAAGGATTATTTTATGATAAGGATAAAAAATATTTAATTTCATCAGAACATGGACCTAAAGGTGGTGATGAAATAAATTTAATTGATACATCTTTAAAAAATCAAATTCAAAATTTTGGTTGGGATATTTCATCTTATGGGGACCATTATAGTGGGGAAAAGAATTTACCAAAACTTAAAAAATCTCATTCTAATTTTGGCTTTATAGAACCATTAAAATACTTCGTACCTTCAATAGCAATTCAAGATATTAATAAAATAAAAATTAAAGACTCAGATCTTTACGTTGTAAGCTCATTGGGTAGTAAAGCTGAAGAAGGTGACTTAAGTTTACATTTTTTTGATATTATCGATAACAAATATATTGAAAACGATATTGTTAATATAAAACAAAGAATAAGAGATTTAGCCTACGATAAAAATAAAAATAAACTTTTACTTGTTTTAGAGAATCCAACAACTATTGCCTCGATAAATTTAAAGTAATTATTATTTTACTAAAAATTATTGCTAATAGTTACGTTTGTATTGTAATCGGGAATATCACTAAAAAGATTATAAGTTGAAGTTATTTTTAAATCATAATTATTTATTTTATTTGTAAATTCTAAATTTGTTTTATTTAAGTTGTCGAGTTCAAATGATAGTTTCATATCATCAATTGGAACATATCCTAATAATAAATAAAACTCATTGTAATATCCTTTACCACTAGCACCATATCTTTCAAAATTTGTAACTACAGACCAACCTGATATTGAGGTAAGATCAAAACCATAACCGATCCTGTAATTATGCTTTGATTTATTATTTGTTCTATATTCATAGAATGTATTTAAATCATTTACATAGTAAAATTCTGCATTTGATGAAGGACTTAAATCTCCTACATATTCTAATCTTCCATGATGATTAGTTGTTTTTTCTTCTTGTTGATTTGCAGTATCAAAAAGCACTCCGATTGTAGCTAGGGCAGATTTAATATTTTGATCTTTATAAATTAATGCATCAGATAAACTATTACCTAATGTAGTTTTTTCTCTAAACGCTTTTAATTTTGTGTATCCTAAATCTAATTTAATCCCAGGGTTAAAGTTTAGCTTTTCATCATGTAATCTTTTTCCAAAATTAATTGATCCGTAAATTTGTTGCCCCTCTCTATCACCTCTTAAAGTATTGTCATTAATTACTCTCAAATGATCAATGTGTAATAAACTTACTCCAATTACACCGTCTGTAAAATATTGATTGTCACGAATTTTCGTTCCATATAAAGCAAAGCTGTAAGAATCTGTATCTACACCTGTTCCATTACTTCCTATTTCAATATTGTCATTTCCATATTGAAAGACATAACCATACATTGTGTCTCTATCATCTTTTTTTATTTTATCTGCACCAACTGAAATACCGTAACTATGTATATCTCTTGAGGATCCGCTTTTAGCACTCTTTTTACCTAAGCTCAGTCGACCCTCACTCCATTCAAACCAATCATCGCTACTATAAGTTCTATCTTTTTCTTTTTTAAGAGTATTTAAAGCATTTACTAATCTAGCAACTTTTTGATTTGTAAAATCAATTTCAGCATTTAAATTTGAAAGGTTGTCTTTATTTTTATGTCTTCTTAACCATTCAGTTCTATGAAAAATGGGAAGTGTATTATTTTTTATAATACGTTTAGCTGACTCAACATTTGCTTCAATAATAGCTTTCACATCAGCATTAGCAGAAGGATCTGCACAAGTTATTGTTCCTGCACAATCAATTTCATATTCATGGATTTTATTAGGGGTTACATCGTCAGCAGTTACAAATAACTTTGTAAAGTTTGAAGCAAATATAAACCCCATCATATTATTAGCTCTGCTTCCTAAATCAAATGTTTCAGCTGTAGATGATAAGGTAGTGATATCGTAGGCAGTACTTAGATTGATTTTATTCATTCTTCCAACATCTCTTTCGTTACCAGATAAAAATAATTGAGTTCCATCTGGATTGAATTGAATATTTCTCATATTAGTCTCAATAGTTGACAAATCAGCTGAAACTCCACCTGGAGTAACTCCAGATCTTAGATCAAAAGGTGTTGCTAAATCATATTGTCTTAATTTATCGAGATCTCTTCCACCAACAAACATTCTTGTTCCATCAGGTTTAAAAGCCAAAGTTCTCACTTGATCTTCACCCTCTGCATCATCTATGTCTATTTCGTATATCTTTTCGCAAACTAAAGATGTTGAGTCCCATGGAGTGGTTAATTTAAATTGCCAAACTCCAAGATCAAATGAACCAATAGCTTCATTTGTAGTTATAAACATCTTTGTTCCATCTGGTTTAAATTCGATGGCATGAGGTAAAGTCATTTGACCTACTCCCTCTGCTGCACAAGTTAATGCAGTACCTTTTGGCGTTCCTCCTGAAAAAGATATAGTAGCAGTACTAATATCAAATGGTGTACTTAAGGAGTATTCAATAATATATGCGGCACCACCAGACTCACGATTAGTTATATACATTCTGGTTCCATCTGGCTTGAAGTTTATTCCTCTAATACCAGGAGTATCACTTGAAACATCTTTTGTTTGGACGAAAGTAAATTCTGCGAATGAATTAGAGCTCAATAAAGTGAAAAAGAATAAAACAAATAAAAAAGCTTTTTTCATTTTTAAGTCTAAGTTTAACTTTAAATCAAGATGTTTCTCTTCTAATTTGTTCTATTTTAATTTTCTTTTGTAAACTTCTATTTTTGTCATATAAAAGATTAAATTTAATATTCTTATTTGTTTTAATTATTATTTTTTTTGCGTTTCTTACTTCAATATTATCGGCTACTGCACTAATAGGTCTTTTTTTAGCATTAAGATTTTTAATAGTTATTTTAGATCTATCACTTACTATTTTGCCTTTCCATCTTCTTGGTCTAAAAGCACTGATTGGTGAAATTGACAACTTTTTTGAATTGAGACCCAAAATAGGTCCATGCACTGACAGATTATAAGCAGTACTACCAGCGGGTGTAGAAACCAAAACGCCATCGGAAACTAAATTTTTAATTAGTTTTTTAGATCCATAATCTATTGATAGCGACGCTGCTTGACGGCTTTGTCTTAAGATTGAAACTTCATTAATGGCTATATGTTTTTTACTTTGATTACTTTTATTACTTACAGTCATTTCTAATGGTGAAATGGAAATCATTTTAGCTTTTAGCAAATTTTTAATTAAATTTTTTGATGAATATTTATTCATTAAAAATCCATAGTTTCCTGAATTAATTCCATAAAAGGATTTTTTTGAATTTTTGTTCTTTTTTAAAGTTTGAAGCATAAAACCATCACCACCGATAACAATTATTAGATTGGTTCTATTTATTTCATTTCTTTTTAATATCTTTTTTAATGATTTTTTTATAATTGAAGACCTGCTATTCTTATCAGAAATAATTTGGATCTTTGTCATTTTAATGGTGCCCTCGGCCAGACTCGAACTGGCACTCCGCAAGCGGCAAGGATTTTAAGTCCTTTGTGTCTACCAATTTCACCACGAGGGCATAAGTTATTTTCATGAGTATTTACGCTAATATTTATAATTGAACAATATAAAGAAGTAAAATATTTTCATTTTAAAGAATCCAAGATGACAATTAATAACGAAACACTAGGTCAGTCTGCGGAAAAGGTTATTTGTGATTTAAGTGGATTAGATAGTTCTCACCTTAACGGAAGATCTGATGAGACTTATGAGAAAATGTTAACACCACTACTTACCAAAGCACTCAATAAAATACCTTCGGTAATTAGACATACAGGTTTAGAAGAAGGTAAAAGAGGAGGACACAGCAAAAGTTCAATTGATTTCTATCTAAGTAAAGAACAATCTCTATCAGTAAAAACAAATAAAAACTCAAATATGAAAGTGTGTCCGTCCGAAGTAGGTCAATCTAGCTGGAGTGTTTTGAACAAGTATTTTAAAGAAATACTTCAAATGAATAATATTAAAAACCTCAATAGAGATAACTTCAAACAAATAGTATTTAGTTCAATAAATTTACTAATACCAATTTATCTTGATCACTTATTATCTTGCGATTATTTATTATGGATATATCAGAAAAAATCTAAATTTTATTACAAGATTATACAAAAAAGTAATTTGTCTAGATTTAATTGGAACGTTAATATGTTCAGCTTTACAAAAGATATAAACAGTTGGAATGAAAGTTGTACAGTCAAATATAATGGAATTTCATTAGGCGAGTTCCAATTACATAGCAATAGAAGCCCAAATAAAAAATTTAGATTTAATATGCAAAACTTATGCAAAATATTGAAAGTTTAATAAAATAAATTAATTCAACCAGTTTTATCAGTAAAATTTTTTAATTTTGGAGTTTTATTTATAATCTCATAAAAAAGAATTTTTATATTGTTTTTATGCAAAAAAGATTTTAAATTTTTGTCTTTAAGGCAATCTCTCTTAAATCCATTACATATTATAATTTTTTTAGCTACAGTGTTTAAACCATATGTACTATATGCTCTTAGAAGATAATCAGAATAACTGTCTACTTGGGCTACTGCCTCTTTAAGCTCGGACACATTAAGTTTATCTCGTTTAAGTTCAATAGTAAAAACTTGCCTTTCATTGTTATTATTTACATCAGCAACAATGTCTATATTTGAGCCTTGAACACCGTAAAACAAATAGTTTCCAAACCAGTTTATTTTAGCCTGATCTCCAAATAGAATATCTTTATTAGTGGTACTATCTAAAAATTCCATTAACCAAGCTTCTAAACATTTTTCTTGTTTAAATTTATTTCCATTTAAAAATGGAAGAATTTCATAATTTATTTTACTTAGCCTTTCCTTCACCGGAAATGAGATTATTCTTTTATTTTCAATATCAGTATACTCACCAATTTTTGAAGTTGTTATTTTTATTAGATTTTTTTCTTTATCGTTTTTAAAATTAATATTCGTTTTTAAATTATTGTTCAGATTGTCTAACTTACTTATTAAAAGTTTGTCTTCCTCAATTGTTTGATGTGTGTTGGCTTTTCCTCGACCTGCTGACTTGAAACCAATCATATTCCAAAGTAATTTACTCCCAAACAAATCTAAAGCACTATCTTCAGATAATGCATTTTTGTATTCCCACCCTGTTTTCTCTAGAATAATTTTTATTGGAAATTCAGTGTCCTCATCTGAATAGTATGGACCACTACTAACTTTAAATACATATTTAAATCCTTCGTTTTTATCACCTGTAATTTTATCGTATGTAATCCAAGGAAATAAATAATCTCCCGGTCTAATACAAAAAGCATCAGCTAAAACATCTGCCGTTGTTTTTTCCCACCTGTCACGTAAATTAGCTCTTATGGAATAGATACCTGTTTTAAGAAGATCATTGATACCTCTCCTATGGATTTTTACTAAATGACCCATCTACAAATTTTCTTTTAAAGTATTAGCGATATGATATCCAAGTTTTGGTGGAACAGCATTTCCTATTTGAACTAAAATTTGGCTTTTAGATCCCTCAAATATAAAATCATCATCAAATGACTGAAGCCTCGCAAGTTCCCTGGGTGTCATAAATCTATTTTTTTCATAATGAATAAATACACCACCATGATTTTCTTTAACAGTTCTGCTAGGTTCATTCGGATAACACCTGAAGTAAGCATCAGAAAAACCACCATAAACTGTTCTTCCTATTGGAGTTTTATTGATCTTTTTTTGAAAATCTTTTCCACATTTAGTAAATATATGATTAAAGGGAATATCTTCGGGAGAATTTTTTAAATCTTCTATGGCCTCTTTAACCGTTACCCAATCAGATAAATTACTTTTGAATAATTCTAGATTTTTTCCATTAGATTTTTCTTTATAAGTCTCGTCAGGAAATTTCACAGGATAACCATCTAACCCACCAATGACAATAACTCTCTGTCTCTTTTGAGGAACTCCATAATCAGCTGCATTTAGAACTTTTATTTGAACATTATAGCCTAGGTTTAAAAATCTTTTTTTTATAGTCTCTGTCACTTTAACTCTCAATGAAGAGGTAAGTTTTCTTTCTTCTTTTAATTTTTGTTTAATTTCGTCTAATTGGTTTTCTTCTGATTTTGTAAATTTAATTTTTGGCGTATTTTTTGATTGTTTTCTTTTTAGTAAAAGTTCATTTTTTTTATTTTCAAATTTTTTTATTTTATCTAATTTTTTTTGATCATTTTTATTAAGTCTGGTTTTATCGTGTTCCATAGAAATCAAACCTTTAACATTTTCCATAACAAAATATTTTGGCTTTATTGCTTTGACAATTTTAACGTAATCTTCAAATAATTTACCTCTGGGGTCATCAACATCTCTTGCTCCTGCCATACTATAAGCTTGACATGGAGGGCCACCAACTAAAACATCGGAACCTTTTCCGTATTTAATTATATCATCTCTTATTTTCTTTTGAGTTATATCACCTAAAATAAAATTGGAGTCTTTATTGTTTCTGCTAAAAGTTTTTCCTGCTGGTTCCCAAATATCATTTGAAACTGTTGTTTTAAAACCTGCATCTTTAAAACCTTCATTCAGACCTCCACAACCAGAAAATAAATCGATGACTTTAATAGCGGTTTTTTTATTTTTCATACTAATTTAAGATTAATTAACTTTTACTAATTAGTTTGTAAGTGGCAAGGATTTTAAGTCCTTTGTGTCTACCAATTTCACCACGAGGGCATTAATGAATTTCATGAGTGTTTATGCCAATATTTATAATTGAACAATAGAAATAAGTAAATTTTTTTATTTTTATCTCTCTATGCTCTGGTCTTGCTCTGGTTATCCTAGAAAATCCTATAATCAATCTATGCTAGTTTACTCTCTCTAACTCTATCTTTTCTAAAGGTTCTATTCTCATTAGTTTGATAATCATATGTATGAATAAATTTGTTATCTATTGACCTAATTTTAACTGTTCTTTGACTAGCCCAACCTGAAGCATTTACGTATGAAATTTTATATTCTTTTCCTTCTTGCCACTTAAATCTGACATCTTTCGATTTAAATTCTTTTTTTGAAACATTCTTTTTTCGAGATTTTCTACTAAAACCACCTTTACAATTTACACATACTATTCCTATTCCTGATCTAAGATTGGGATCCTTAAAATCAGCAATGGGTTTATACTCTTTACATTTATCACAATGTTTAGTTTTTCCGTCCTTAGTTTTTTTTATTGTTTCTTCTATTAAGTCAGCAATATCCTTTTTATGTTGTGCAATATTGATAGCTGTTCTTTTTGAAAATGTTTGCTTTAATTGTTTGTCTAAATATTTTATTGGATTCTCTTTGATTACAAATTTATTTAATCTTATAAATATTACTCCATAAGACTCTAAAATTTTTTG
The DNA here is from genome assembly GCA_902558225.1 of uncultured Pelagibacteraceae bacterium. GTDB lineage: Bacteria > Pseudomonadota > Alphaproteobacteria > Pelagibacterales > Pelagibacteraceae > Pelagibacter. The sequence continues at coordinate 11,265 of CACEDG010000016.1, forward strand.
CCTCTCCTCGTGATCTACAGTATAATAATCCTCATAATTACTATCAGTTACTAATTCTTTATTATCGAAATGCTCTTTCAATCCGTCATATTCAATTACAACTTTTTTTTCTTCATTATTTTCATCTCTATAAATAACTAAAAAATCAACAACAAATTTAGGGTGGTGATAGTCTGGATATATTTGTTTGAAATAATCTCCTATTGGAAATTGACTTTTAAGTTCAATCTTATTTTTATTCTCTAAATAAAAAGAACTTTGTTTAAACCACTGCAAAACCTCTTTTTCCATAGGAGATTTAGGATCTAAATCTTTTTCGTTTGGTAATTTTTCCTTACTAGACCAAATGTTATTTATAAATCTAAGCGCGTTGCCAATCTCATTTTTGAATTCATCGACTGGTTTACTTAATACAAAATACATTTTTTCTTGCACCCTACTCAATCCCACATTAAGTCTTTGGGCTTTTTTATCTCCATACTCCTCTAAATCTTTATTTGCTAAATCAACTGGAAATATCCAGTTTAATTTATCTTTTTTTTGGGTTGCAACCATAGAATAAAAAATTATTTGTTTTTCTCGACCTTGACATGTGTCAAAAGTCATTATCTTGAGTTGTAATTGCTCTTCGAAATAATCTTTATCTTTATGTTTTTGAATTAGACGGGTTATTAATTGTTGTTGATCTGTAAAGGGAGTGATTACTCCAACTGTACACAAAATTTTGCTTGATTTGATCTTTTCTAACTCCTTGATTATATGTTCTGCTTCTTTTTCATTTGAATTGTTTGTTTCATCTTTAATTTCATATTTTAAATTTTCAAAATGAATTATTTGATTAATAGGTTTTGTTCTTAATCTTATTGCTTGTAAATCATTATTATAAAATGTTTTACTGCAATAGGCTATATGTTCTGGGTATCCTCTAAAATGCTTTTTAAGTCTAGCTTCATAATTTGAAATTCTCTGAAAAAAATCAAGAATTGAAGTTTTTACGTTAAAACTAGCTAACCTTTCAAGCTGGATTGCATCCCTAGAAATATTTTCTCTAAAAACTTTACGCAACTTATTTTGATAAGTATTGTTTATTATTGATGTAGCTTGGTAAGATTGTAAATTACTAAATTGTTTTTTATCACCTAAAACTAAAATTTTTTTAGCTCTAATTATCGCTGGAAAGGCTTGCGCAATACTAACCTGTGAAGCTTCATCAATAATTATAAGATCAAACATTCCCATATCTAAATCTATATATTCTGAAAAATCTCTAACACTTGAAATGATACAAGGAAAAGCATTTTTTAGTTTTTGAAATTGTTCTTTAGGAAATTTTTGTTTAGCTCGAATAATTTTACTCAAGCTTCGAGCAGTATTTTTGTTATTGTCATAAAATTTAATAATTCCACCATCAATAACATCTGTCATTTTTGTTGTATGAAGCGACTGAAGTTTTTTCATCAAAGTTGCATAATCAAAATTTTCAGAATGATCAAAAATACCTGTGAAAAAGTTTTCTAAACTATAGTATTTTTTTATCAATTCTTTTTTTTCTTTATCAAAAGTTGCAAATTTATTTTCAAAAATTGAATTAATTTTTTTTGAATTAATACCTAAATTTTTACTCAAATTTTTATTGTTACAGATAATTTTCAAGGAATGAAAATATTTGGAAATATATTTTTTATCCTGTTGAAGATCATTAAAACTCTTATAATTTCTAATAATCTTAATAGCCCTATCAAAATTTAATTTTTTATTTTCAATAAAATCTTTTAATTGTGATAAATAGTCATTGTATGTTTTAAGTTTATCAAAATCAGTTTTTAAATTAATATTTTTTTTAATATTCAATTTCTTTTTTATTTGCTCACTCAATTCAACTATTTTTCCACCTTTAAATACACCTCCAAAAAAACCAGCTGTTTCCTCTTTGTATTCCTCAAGTTTTTTGTATAAATAAGAAATATTGTTTATTGAAATATTTCCAAAATAATCAAAACATTTGAATGAATTTTTATCTTGAGAAACAAAATTATCTAATAAAGAAATAAAATCAAAATAATCTAATATATTTTCTACTGAAGCAGTATTTCCAAATGTATCTTTAATTCTCTCTACAATTATCTCTAAGTCAGATATTTCATTCAAACTATCAATAAAATTTTCAAAATTAAAATTTTCAGGATTAATAGAATTTTCAGATATATACG
>CACEDG010000017.1 GCA_902558225.1 uncultured Pelagibacteraceae bacterium
ACTTTAATTTTTCCTCTGGGTTGTCCACTTTGCCTGTTAAAAAAATCCTACCGTCTAATACTTTTGAATTAACAGATAAAATATAACTTTTATCTAACAAAACAATTTTTGTTGATAATGTTTTTTGCATAATAGAGTCATCGATTTGAGTACCTACAGATCTTGGGTCAAAAGCAATACTAACACCAGTTCCAAAAATACCTTTGGAAGAAACACCAGCACATCCAAATAGTAATAAAGATAAACAAAGTATTAATATTATTCTATTTTTCATTTTTTATTTTTAAGCAATAATTGTAAACTTCCTTTTTTGAAATTTTGGTATTTTTGCTTATAATTTCTGAGATTTCTTTTGTAGTAAATTTATTTATCATTTTATTTATCATATACTTATCTGATTCAGATAAAAAATGTGAGCTATTTTCTTTTATTTTTTTTTCAGACAGTACTAGTGTAAGTTCACCTTTTAATTCGAAATTAGTCTCGTCAATATTGTTTACCTCGGCGCGTATATATTGTTCATAATATTTTGTCATTTCTTTACAAATTACAATTTGGCGATTTGGAAAATATTTTTTTAAAAATGGTATGATTTTTTTGAATTTTTTAGAGGATATAAAAAATATAATTGATGTGTCCAAATTAGATAAAACACTCATATCTTTAGCAATTGTTCCTTTGTTTTCTGGAAAAAATCCATAAAAGAAAAATTTTCCTACAAAACCACTAATTGAGGCTGCTAAAGAAACTGAGGATGCGCCCGGCAAAGGAATTACATTAATCTTATTTTTTATGCATTCATTTATAAGAATATTCCCTGGATCGGAAATTGTTGGAGTTCCAGCATCACAAATCAAAGAGACCAAGGATCCCTTGGTAAGAATGTCTAAGAATTTTAACAAGTTTTTTTTTTCATTAAACTTATGATTGGTTAATAGTTTTGATTGGATTGCGTACTTATTTAATAAGATTTTTGATACTCGAGTATCCTCACATAAAATATATTCAGATTTTTTTAGGATATCAATTGCTCGCAAAGTAATATCACCCATATTCCCTAATGGGGTGGGGACTAAATAAAGCCCTTTTTTAGTTTTATTATTATTGTAGAGTTTAGAATTTATGGGCATAATTTTTAATAAAATAATACACTATCACTAAAATGGTTAAATTTTTTAAAATTTTACTTATCACTTTTATTTTTTTAACTAACTTTAATTTATTAGCTTATTCTGAGGATCCAAAAATTAGAGTTGGCTTATTAGTGCCAATGACTGGTGAAAATAAAAGTCTTGGTCAGCAATTGATAAAATCCACCAGAATCGCGTTAAAAGATATTGGCTCAAACAAACTTGAACTTTATCCAAAGGATAGTGGATCTGATGCTAATCAGAGTTTGAGGTCTGCATCAGAGCTCAAAGATATGGGAATAAAAATTATTATAGGACCTGTTTTTTATGAAAGTTTAACTTATTTAGATAAAGTAGAAGATGTAATTTTTATCTCCTTTACAAATAAAACTAAAAATATTCCTAATAATGTTATCAGTAGCGGTATCAATGCAACTTCACAATTGAACGCAATCAAAAAGTTTATTAAATCTAATGAAATTAATAAAACTATATTTCTTACACCAAAGATTGGATACGAAATAGAAATAAAAGATGCAATTAAAAAATCTAAATTAAATATATTCAAACATTATATCTATGATACTGAGCCTACTAAACTCACAGCACAAATTGAGAAAATAACAAATTATAAAATTAGAAAACAAAATTTATTGGATGAAATTGAAAGAGTAGAAAATTCAGATCTTCCAGATAAAGAAATGCAATTAAAAAAGCTTGAAAAAAAATACACCATAGGAAATGTAAAATTTGACTCAGTCATTATTTCAGACTTTGATCAAAGCCTAAAGAGTGTGATTACCTCACTTTTATATACTGATATTTCTCCAAAAGATAAGTATATAATATCTTTCAATCAATGGTTTGATAAAAGCATTTTAGAAGAAAAGAGCATACAACCAATTTTCTATCCATCAATAAATAAAAAAAACCTAGAGGATTTTGAAATCAAATATTATAAAGAATTTAAGGAGCAACCTAGTTATTTAGCATTATTAAATTACGATCTGGTAGGACTAATATATTATTTAACAATTAAAAATGGTCTCACAGATATTGAAAAATTATTTAAGAAAGAAACTTCCTTCAAAGGAAAAATTGGTATTTTTGACATAGAAAATAATAAGATAAATCACAGATTAAATTTTTACAAGATTGATAATGGTAAAATCAAAAAAATTTTTTGATTTTCTTAAAAGCGTTATATCTGTGGTCTAATTTATATTTTTTTGCAGGTTTCATTTGACCAAAGGTTAAGTTACTTTTGTTAGGAATAAAGATTGGATCATATCCAAAACCATTAAAGCCTTTTGGCTCTTTTGAAATTGTACCCTCAACTTTACCAATTACACATGCTATTTTTTTTTTTAAATTAAAAATTGACAGAGCACAAATAAAACGAGCTTTTATTTTTTTCTCTTTCCAGTTTTTGTCTATTTTATCCAATTCTTTATAAACTCTTTTGATGGCTTTATTAAAATCACCTTTTGTACCTCCCCATCTTGCAGATTTTACACCAGGCCTTTTATTCAAAATGTCTATCTCTAATCCAGAGTCATCTGCCAAACAGATTAAATTAGATTTTTTAGAAAAGTATTTCGATTTTATTAAAGAGTTTTGTTCAAAAGTTTTGCCAGTTTCTCGTGGACTTTTTAAATTAAATTTTGCTGTGGAAAATATTTTAATTTCTTTGGGCAATAAATTCCTTATTTCCCTCAATTTTCCCTTATTATTCGTACCTATTAAGAGTTTCCTAATTTTTTTTTTTGACATCTAGAAATTTTTGATTTTCTTACCATATAAGCTCATATGGAAAAAGAAGAAAACCAAAACATAAAAGAAAATAATATTGATCAGGAGAAAAATCAGACAACTGATCCACAGTCAAATCTTGAAGATATAGAAGTCAAAAAAGATACTGAAGAACAAAAATCAGAGAAAACTCAAGAGGAAAAAATTTTAGAACTTGAAGATAAAATTACTAGAACTTTTGCTGAAATGGAAAATCAAAGAAGGAGATATGAAAAAGAAAAAGATGAGGCTTTTGAGTATGGAGGTTTTGTTTTTGCAAAGGAAGCTCTCGCTTTAATAGATAATCTTGAGAGATCAAAACAAATTTTAAAAAATGATAATGCGTTAAAAGATACTGAGGCTTTAAAAAAGACCTTAGAACATTTTGAAATTATTTACAAAGATTTATTATCAATTTTTTCAAAAAACAATATTGAGCAAATTGAATGTCTAAATAAAAAACTAGATCCAAATTTGCATCAAGCAATGTTAGAGATAGAAGATGATCAAAAGGAACCTGGTACAATTATCCAAGAAATACAAAAAGGTTTTAAGATAAAAGACAGACTATTAAGACCTTCACTTGTTGGCGTTTCAAAAAAACCTGGCAATAAGGACAAAAAAAATGAGGAAAATAAAGAAAAATCTGACGGAAATAATGATTAGTTCAACTTGTAGAATTAGATTTAACACCTATATGGAGATTAATAGGTAACAAAATATGAGCAAAATAATTGGTATAGATTTAGGAACAACGAACTCTTGCGTTGCTATTATGGATGGTAGCCAGGCCAAGGTTCTAGAAAATGCTGAAGGCACAAGAACAACTCCGTCTGTTGTAGCTTTTACGGATGAAAATGAAAAATTAATTGGTCAGCCTGCAAAAAGACAGGCAGTTACGAATCCAGAAAATACTATCTTTGCTGTGAAAAGATTAATAGGAAGAAACTTTGAAGACTCAACAGTTAAAAAGGATATTGAAGCAGCGCCATTCAAAATTGTAAACTCTGAAAAGGGAGATGCGTGGATAGAGGCTAAGGGTGAAAAATATTCACCATCACAAATCTCTGCCTTTATACTTCAAAAAATGAAAGAGACAGCTGAAAAATATTTGGGTCAAGCTGTTACAAAAGCCGTAATTACAGTTCCTGCATATTTTAATGATGCACAAAGACAAGCGACAAAGGATGCAGGAAAAATTGCTGGTTTAGAAGTTCTTAGAATTATTAATGAACCTACTGCAGCGTCTTTAGCATATGGTTTAGATAAAAAACAAAACAAAAAAATTGCAGTGTATGATTTGGGTGGAGGAACTTTTGACGTATCAATACTTGAATTAGGAGATGGTGTATTTGAAGTTAAATCTACAAATGGTGATACTTTTTTAGGTGGTGAAGATTTTGATAATGCTATCGTTGAATATTTAATTAATGAGTTTAAAAAAGATAGTGGTATTGATTTAAAATCAGATAAATTAGCTTTACAAAGATTAAAAGAGGCTGCTGAAAAAGCAAAAATTGAACTATCTGCAGCTGAACAAACGGATATAAACTTACCTTTTATAACTGCTGATAAAACAGGCCCGAAACATATCAATCTTAAAATGACTAGAGCAAAGCTTGAAGCGCTAGTTGAGGATTTAATAGCTAGAACAATTCCACCATGTAAGACTGCTCTTAAAGACGCTGGAATTTCAGCAAGTGATGTTGATGAAGTAGTTATGGTTGGCGGTATGACTAGAATGCCAAAAGTTATTGACGAAGTAAAAAATTTTTTTGGTAAAGAACCAAACAAAAGTGTTAATCCGGACGAAGTTGTTGCAATGGGAGCAGCTATTCAGGCTGGAGTATTACAAGGTGATGTAAAAGATGTTCTGTTGTTAGATGTAACTCCATTGTCTTTAGGAATTGAAACTTTAGGTGGGGTATCAACAAAACTTATTGATAAAAATACAACTATACCAACAAAAAAAAGTCAGGTATTTTCTACCGCTGAAGATAACCAACCAGCAGTTTCTATTAGAGTTCTTCAAGGGGAGAGAGAAATGGCAACTGATAACAAATTATTGGGTAACTTTGAACTAGTTGGTATTGCACCAGCTCCAAGAGGTGTACCACAAATTGAAGTTACTTTTGATATTGATGCTAATGGAATTGTTAATGTTTCAGCAAAAGATAAAGGGACTGGCAAAGAGCAAAAAATTCAAATTCAAGCTTCAGGTGGTTTAAGTGACGAAGAGATCGAGAAAATGGTCAAGGATGCTGAAGCTAATAAAGAAGCTGATAAAAAGAAGAGAGAATCTGTAGATGTAAGAAATCAAGCAGATACGTTAATTCATTCAACTGAGAAAAATCTTAAAGAGCACGGATCTAAAATTTCAGATGCAGATAAAAAGGCAATTGAAGATGGATCTAGTGCATTGAAAGAAGCATTAAAAGGTGAGGATACTGAAGATATTAAGAAAAAAACTGAAACGCTAGTACAAGCTTCAATGAAACTTGGTGAAGCTATTTATAAATCACAACAAAGCACTAAACCTGATTCTAAAAAAGATGATGGTAATGATGAAAAGGGAAAAAAAGACGATAATGTTGTCGATGCGGATTTTGAGGAAGTAAAAGACGAAAATAAAGAAAAAAGCGCTTAACTGACATCTATCTGTCCAGGTTATATACATGGCAAAAAGAGATTATTATGATGTCTTAGGTGTTAACAAAAGTGCAAGCCCAGAGGAACTAAAGTCAGCCTACAGAAAATTAGCAGTAAAATACCACCCTGATAAAAATCCAGGTGACAAAGTCGCCGAAGATAAATTTAAAGAAGCTAGTGAAGCTTACGGTATCCTTTCTGATAAATCAAAAAAAGAGAACTATGATAATTTTGGACACGCTGCTTTTGAAAATGGTGGTGGTGGTCGAGGTGGTTTTGGAGGTTTTGGAGGTTTTAGCAGTTCCGATTTCTCTGATATTTTTGAGGATTTTTTCGGTGATTTCGGCGGTGGCGGAAGAAGAAGTTCTAGAGGAAGAAGCTCAAATAATAGAGGCTCAGATTTAAGATATGATCTTTCTATAACATTAGAAGAAGCATATTCAGGAAAAAAACAAAATATACAATTTTCGACATCTGAAAAATGTAATACCTGTAAAGGTAATGGATCAAAACCAGGATATAGTCCAGATAGATGTACATATTGTGAAGGAAATGGAAGAGTCCGTTCTAATCAAGGATTTTTTACTGTACAACAAACATGTCCTCAATGTGCTGGAAGTGGTGAAGAAATTACTAACCCTTGTACAGATTGTAGTGGACAAGGAAACAAACAAACTTCTAAAAAGGTTTCAGTTACTATTCCCAAGGGCGTGGACGATGGTACAAGAATAAGACTTGCTGGAAAAGGTGAAGCTGGAACGAGAGGAGGTGCTAGCGGAGACTTATATTTATTTATCAACGTTAAAAATCACGACTTATTTAAGAGATCAGATGTAAACCTTTTTTTTGAATTTCCAATCTCAATTGCAGATGCAGCATTAGGAACAACAATTGAAATTCCAACAATTGATGGAAAAAAAGCGAAGATTAAAATTCCTGATGGTACTCAAGATGGCAAGCAATTTAGATTAAAAGGAAAAGGAATGCCTTTTATGAGACGTGGAGATTACGGTGACTTATATGTACAAGTTAAAACAGAAGTTCCAGTATATTTAAACAAAGAACAAAAAGAATTATTAGAAAAATTCAGAAAAATTGAAAACGAAAAGTCCAATCCAACAATTAAAAAATTTTTTCAAAAGGCTAAAAGTTTCTGGAATAGTTAAAAACTAACTTAACTCCAATTTTGAAAAAATATTTATTTAGCCTATAATACTTGCCACTATTGTGATAGCTTCTTATCTTATCTAAAGATGAGAAAAATTAATTTAGCTATCACTGGATGTATGGGCCGGATGGGTCAACAAATACTAAGGTCAGCAAAATTAGATAAAAACTTCAAGATATCTGCTCTCACAGAAAGTAGTGCAGTAAATAAAAAAATAAATCAAATAAAAATTGAAAATAATTCAGAAGTTTCCTTCAAGAAATCTGATTTAATAATAGATTTTACAGTTCCTAAATGTACTTTTGAAGTGTTGAACATTGCCTCAAAATTAAAAAAAAGAGTTGTGATAGGAACAACAGGTTTTACAAAAAAAGAGGAAAATTTAATTAAAAAATTCTCAAAAAAAATACCTATTCTTAAAGCTGGAAATATGAGTTTAGGTATTAATCTTTTAATGTACCTAACAGAAATTACCTCTGGTTCCCTTGGAAAAAATTTTAAAAGTAAGATATTTGAGGTTCATCACAAACATAAAAAAGATTATCCTTCAGGAACCGCTTTAATGTTAGGCAAAGGAATTGCTATTGGCAAAAATAAAAACTTTTACAAGTTAATTGGAAAAAAATATTTGAATAAAAAAAATTTTCCATATGGAAATAAAATTAATTTTAATTCACTAAGAAGAGGTGAAATTATTGGTGAACATGAAGTAAAATTTTCAAGTGGAAAAGAAATTATAACATTAAACCATAAGGCTTTTGATAGAGCTCTATATTCAGAGGGTGCTTTATCTGCAGCAAAATGGTTAATGAATAAAAAACCTGGTCTATATTCAATGAGAGATTTAATGAATTTCAAGTAATGAACGAAGTTCAAAGAGCAAAAATTGTTTTAAAACTTTTAAATAAAACTTATCCAAAAATAAAGGTCCCTTTAAAAAGTAGAAATGTTTTTACTCTATTAATTTCTGTACTACTTTCAGCACAGTGTACTGATGTAAATGTAAATAATGTTACCAGAAATATTTACCCAAAATACTATAAACCTATTCATTTTAAAAAATTAGGTCGAAAAAAAATTGAAAAACTAATTAAAAAGATTGGAATTTTTAGGATTAAAGCAAAAAGTATTTATAATCTCTCAAAATTGTTAATTGAAAATCACGCAGGTAAAGTTCCAAAAACATTTGAGGAGTTAGAGAAACTTCCTGGTGTTGGTCACAAAACAGCGAGCGTAGTCATGTCACAAGGTTTCGGTTATCCCGCTTTTCCAATTGATACTCATATTCACAGACTTGCCCAAAGATGGGGTTTAACGAATGGAAAAAATGTTGTGCAAACAGAGAAGGATTTAAAGAGACTTTTTCCAAAAAAAAATTGGAACAAATTACATCTCCAAATAATTTATTATGGCAGGGAATATTGTAAAGCAAGAGATTGTTTTGGAATATCTTGTAAAATTTGTACCACTTGTTATCCTAATAGGAAAAAACCTCTTAAGACAAAAAAAGCTTAATATGAAAATTTTAGGAATAGGAAATGCTATTGTTGATGTAATTTGTAAAGTAGAAGACAATTTTATCAAAAAAAATAATTTAACCAAAAGTACTATGAAGCTTATTTTTGATGAAAGTGAATTCAAAAAATTATTATCAGAATTAACAATTGAAAAAACTATATCAGGTGGATCTGTTGCAAATTCTATTGTTGGATTATCTCAACTTGGTAATGAGGTTGGTTTCATTGGAAAAATTTCTGATGATAATCTAGGTGTTAAATATGAAGAGGGGTTGACTAAAGAAAAAGTTAAATATCTTTATAAAAAGAAAAAAGAAATATTACCTACTGGTACCTGCTTAATACTAATTACTCCTGACTCTGAGAGAACAATGATTACATACTTGGGTACAGCTGGCAAAATTAATGAAAAAGATATCAATGTAGAAATAATCAAAAAAGCTGAAATTACTTTATTAGAAGGATACCTTTGGGATGAAGGTGAGCCAAAAAAAGCATTTGATAAAGCAATTCAAAATTCAAACATATCCGCGATGTCTTTATCAGACTTATTTTGTGTGGATAGACATAGAGATAATTTCTTAAGTCTTGTTAAAAATAAACTAGATATTGTTTTTGCTAATGAACAAGAAATAATGTCCTTAATTAATGCTCAAAAATTTGATGAAGTAATTTCTTTTGCAAAAACCTTAAACAAAGTTATAATTATCACTAGAGGTGCAAATGGATCAATGGGAATCAAAAATAATAAAGTTTTTGAATTTCCTGCAAAAGAAAACTTGAATATAGTTGACTTAACAGGTGCAGGGGATTTGTTTGCAGCTGGTTTTTTAAATGAATATATTAAAAACAAAGGAATTAATGAATGCTTAAAACAAGGTACAGAACTTTCCTCAAAAATAATTCAAATTTTAGGTGCTAGGATTTAAATGCCTGAAAAAAGAGTTCATAAACTTTTCCCCACTCCAATATTTGAATGCAAAATTGAAAGTTATAAGGAGTTAAATAAAGATTTAGAAAATTATATCTATAATCTTGAAAAGGAAGACGCCAAAGGTGTTAAAGCTTCTAATGAAGGAGGGTGGCATTCACCTTATTGGCAAATTGCAAAAAGTCCAGAAGCAAGAAAATTTGTCGATGCCGTATCTCCAGTCCTATACGAAATTATAACAAAAGATTATGCATGGAAATGTAAACCAGAGAATATTACATTTGATGGTATGTGGTCTATTATTAATAGAAAAAATTCACTTAATATGAGACACTTTCATCCCAATTGTCATTTAAGTGCAGCATATTATGTAAAAGCAAAAGAAAATTGTGGAAAAATAAAATTTTATGACCCACTCGATCAAAGATTAATTAAAGTACCAAGAAAATCTGTTCAAAACGACTTAAATATAGAGGCAGTAACTTTTACACCACAGGAAGGTGATTTACTCATTTTTCCATCTTATTTTCATCACTCTGTTGAAGAAAACTTATCTGGAGAGGATAGAATAGTAATTAGTTTTAATGTTGATATTCGATAAATTTCTTAATCAAAGTGAATAACCTTTTTTAGTACTTTTAATAAACTTTTCATCATTAAATTCTTTTTGAATTTTCTTTCTTAATCTATAAATGTGAGTTTCAACCGTATGAGTTTCTAAATCTTTATTGTAACCCCAAATTTCATTTTGCAGTTTAGTAATATTTTGAGGATCTTTTTTTAAATCAAGATATAAAATTAATTGTAATTCTTTTTCTGTTAATTTAACTTTCTTATCTTTTTTAAAAATTGTCCTATCATTTAAATCGAAGTAATATTCTTTAATTTTTTTTTTTGATTGTATTTGAAAACTTTCCTTCAATATGAAAATATTTATTTTTTCAATCAATTTTTTAATTGGAATAGGCATTTCATCAATTACAAGAACTTTTGCTATGTCTATATATGGGTTTTTCTCTATATTTTTCAGGTCATTGGTCAATAGAATATAATTTTTAAAGTTATCAAACGAATTTTTATTCAAATCTTTTTCATTTATTTGAAAAATATTAAAATTTAATAAATTTTTAACTTCATTTAAAATGTCATACAATGTTTTTGAATTAATAATAAAAATATTTTGGCTTAACATAAATTACTATGATTATTAGAGTTAAAAACAAACATATACTTGAAATCGATGATTTTCAATTCAGATGTTGTATCGGTAAGTATGGACTTACAAATAATAAAATAGAAGGGGATAAATGTACACCCAAAGGGAAGTTTAGCTTAAATAGAATATTTTACAGAGCAGATCGGATTTTAAAATTCAAATCTAAAATTGAAAAAATTAAAATAAAAAAAAATATGGGTTGGTGTGACGATCCAAAAAATAAACATTACAATCAACTAATTTATATTTCAAAAAAAAAAATAAAATGTGAAAAACTTTACAGAAAGGATCACAAATACGATATTTTAATTGAATTAGATTACAATAGAAAAAAAATAATCCCACACAAAGGCAGCGCTATTTTTCTCCATCTTACAAATAATTATAAACCTACAGCAGGGTGTATAGCTATTTCCAAAAATGATATGAAAATTTTGATAAAAGTTCTAGACAAAAAAAATTATATAACGGTAGATTAAACTCTTTCGCCGAAGATTTTTGTTCCAATTCTTAAAAAAGTAGAGCCAAATTTACTGGCCACTTCATAATCATTTGACATACCCATACTCAAATCTGTCAATCTGAATTTATCTGAACATTCTTTTAATTTTCTAAAAAATTTTTCAGGGTTCTCATTTTGTGGAGGAAGACACATCAAACCAATAACATCTAAATTAAGATTTTTTTTACACTCATTATAAAAATTATCTAAGTCTTTTAAATTTATTCCGTTTTTTTGATCCTCTTCACCAAGATTAACCTGAATAAAAATTTTTATTTTCTTATTTTTTTTTACTTCCTCATTAGAGATTTTTTCAGCTAATTTTAAATTGTCCAATGAATGCAAATAATCAAATAGAGGTATTAAAAATTTAACCTTATTAGTTTGAACTTTACCAAGCATATGAAGTTTAATATCTGTGTATTCTTTTTTAAGATCAGTCCATTTAGAGATCGCTTCCTGTATCTTATTTTCACCAAAGTTTTTGTGACCGTGTTCTAAAACTGGTTTTATATGTTGAATGCCAAATGTTTTACTTACAGCTATTATTTCTGGTTTCCTTTTGTTTTCATAAGCCAAAACATTTAATTTATTTTCAATACCGATTAAGTTAATAACTGAAGTATGCATAATAAATCTTTAAAACTTTTTTGCTATATTGAAAATTTTGATAATAATTTGATTAATAATTTACCAAAAAATACAAATATAATATATAGAAATTACAAAGAAACCCCAAACCTTGAAAAAATT
>CACEDG010000018.1 GCA_902558225.1 uncultured Pelagibacteraceae bacterium
TAGAGCCTGAAAAAATTTTTGATTTTGAAAAAAAACTGAGAGAGACTGATCTAGTTTATGATTTTTTTGTTTATAAAATTGATAAAAATTTTGTTTATTATAAGGTAACTTTTAATGGTACTGCAACTGTCTTTTTAAAAATGATGAGTAGTAAATATAATTTTGACACTCAAAATAAATTATGGATCTTAAAATGATAGAGGACAAACAACAACTTTTGAAGTTTGATCAAAAATTAAATTTCGAAAATGACAATTTTTTTATTTCAAAAAGCAATTGCCATATCTTGAATTTATTTGACAATTGGCCTAATTGGGAAAAGAATTTTTTAAACATAAGTGGCGAAAAGTTTTCTGGCAAAACTCACTTAATTAATATTTTTTTAAAAAGATTCAAAGGTATTAAATTTGAGATAGAAGATTTAACTAATGAGAATTTAAATAAGATTAAAGCTCATAAAAATATAATTCTAGAAAATTTAGATAATAATGTTGATGAAAAATTGCTTTTTGCACTATTAAATATTATTGATCAAGACAATAAGTTTTTGATTATTACTACAAAAAAACCAATTGTTAATTTAAAATTTGAATTGACTGATTTAAACTCGAGGTTAAATAATTTTCTTTTATTCAATATAGAAAAACCAGATGATGAATTAATCTTTGCTTTGGTAATCAAAAACTTGTCAGATCGACAAATCTCTTTGGAAAACAAGTTACTAAATTATATAACAAAAAGAATTGATAGATCATATGACAAAATATTTGATTTCATATATAAGATTGACCAAATGAGTTTAAAAAAAAAGAAATCAATAGATTTAAAAATTATCAAAGAAGTTTTGGGAGAATAATTGAACAGGTATAGATCTCATAATTGTAATCAACTCAGAAAAGGGGATATTGGAAAAAAAATAAATCTATCAGGTTGGATAAATAAAAAACGAGATCATGGAAATATTTTGTTTGTTGATTTAAGAGATAATTATGGAATTACGCAATGTATAATAAGTAAAGATAACAAAAATTTTAATGAATTAGAAAAGATTCAACTAGAGTCGGTTGTTCAAATTAATGGAGAAGTTGTAGATAGATCAAAAGATACAATAAATAAAGATATTAAGACAGGTGAAATTGAAATTAAAATTGAGAGTTTTAAAGTTTTGGGTTCTTGTAAAGAATTGCCTTTGCCAGTTTTTAGTGATCAAGAATATGCTGAAGAAATAAGATTAAAATATAGATTTTTAGATTTAAGGAGAAAAAAAATTCATGAGAATATAATTTTAAGATCTAAGATTATCTCATTCATAAGAGAAGAAATGAATAAATTAGGTTTTTTAGAATTTCAAACACCTATTTTAACTTCTTCAAGCCCTGAGGGTGCAAGGGATTTTCTTGTTCCTAGTAGATTAAATCCAGGCAAATTTTACGCATTACCGCAAGCTCCTCAACAATTCAAACAGATGATAATGGTTTCTGGTTTTGACAAATATTTTCAAATTGCACCATGTTTTAGAGATGAAGATGCAAGATCTGATAGAAGTCCAGGAGAATTTTATCAATTAGATTTAGAAATGTCATTCGTTGAACAAGATGATGTGTTTGAGGTAGTTGAAAAGTTGCTGGTGAATACATTTAAAAAATTTTCAAATAAAAAATTATTATTTGAAAAATTTCCAAAAATAACCTTTTCAGAAAGTATGTTAAGGTATGGAACTGATAAACCTGATTTAAGAAATCCCTTAGTTATTCAAGATATAACTGAAATTTTTTTAAGAGATGACGTATCGTTTGAAATTTTTAAGAAACTTATAAAATCTGGTTCTAAAGCAAGATGCATTGTCACAAAAGATACGAAAAATAAACCTAGAAGTTTTTTTGATGGTATAGATAAATGGGCTAAAGACCAAGGATCATCAGGCTTAGCTTATTTTACGGTTGAAAAAGATAAAGATTTTTTTGCAAAAGGTCCAATAGGAAAATTTTTTTCTTTAAATGCAATTAAAGAAATAATGAAAAAAACTGGTGCGAAGGAGGGAGATAGTATCTTTTTTTCATGTGGAAAAAAAACTGAATTAGAAAAAATTACATCATTAGCTAGAAATAAAATTGCAGATGAGTTAGGTTTAATTGACGAAAATGTTTTTGCTTTTTGTTGGATTGTTGATTATCCGATGTTTGAACAAGATGAAAATGATAATAAAATTAAATTTAGTCATAACCCATTTTCAATGCCCCAAGGAGATTTGAGTAAACTAAATTATGATAAACCTCTGGAAATATTAGCCTATCAATACGATATAGTTTGTAATGGTATTGAACTTTCCTCTGGAGCAATTAGAAATCATATCCCAGAATTAATGTATAAACTTTTCTCAATTGCAGGTTATGATAAAAAACGAGTTGATGAAAAATTCAGTGGAATGATAAATGCGCTGAGTTTTGGAGCTCCGCCGCATGGAGGGATAGCACCAGGTATAGACAGAATTGTAATGCTTCTTGCTAATGAAAAAAATATTAGAGAAGTTACTATGTTTCCAATGAATCAAAATGCTCAAGATCTGATGATGAATGCTCCATCAGAGGTCAAAGAAGAACAATTAAAAGAGTTAAGTTTGAGTCTTAAGCTAAAAAAATAATTATTTTTTACCCTTTAAATTTATCTTTACATCAGACAAATCAACTAAATTCTTTTTATAATTATTTCTTACAAATCCTTTACTTGTAATATCTTTCACTATTTTTAATAATTGATTTTGATCCTCAGAGTTTTGATCATCTACATTTGAGTTATCAGAAATTCCTATCGCCGGTGTATGTGCTAAATCCTCTCTGTTTTGGTAAGAAATAGCTAATTCCCTAAAAATATAATCTAAAATTGATGAAGCTGACAAAATTCTATCGTTTCCATAAACCTTTCCAGATGGCTCAAATTTTGTTCCAATAAATGCATTAATAAACTCGTCTAAAGGCACTCCATATTGAAGACCAAGTGAAACTGCGATTGCAAAATTATTCATTAATGCCTTAACTAATTCACCCTCTTTGCTAGTATCAATAAATATTTCACCAATTTTTCCATCTTCATACTCACCAGTATGTAAATAAACTTTGTGATCTCCTATTGTAGCTTTTTGAATATATCCTTTTCTTCGGTCAGGCATACTAAGTCTCTTCTCATTTTTATCAGGGTTTATAGTTTTATTTTGAATTAAACTTTCAATTTTTTGTTTATCAGTCTTTTTATTTTCTGAAATTACATTGATCTTGTTTTTCTCTAAAACTTTGTTGTTTTTTGTGTCTAAACTTTTAGTTTTTCTATTATCCAGCTTGACTTCTATGACTTCAAATTTACCATCATCTCTTTTCTCGAGGTTTTTAATTTCTGTCTCATTTATATCGTCTAGATAATGATTAACTTTAAACGTACATGTGTAATAAGTTTCAACTAAGTATTTAGCCATTTGACCTCTTTGTAAAATTAATTTGAATTTAGATTAAAATTATTTATATACAAATTCAAATTTTAGTCTAATTTAATTTATACAATTATTAAGCGAAAAAATTATTTTTTTTTATGTTGACAATTTTTAATAAAATTTTTACTTGGTGGAATCAAGATACTTTTGGTACAAGAATAAAAACAATATTATCTGGAAAATTTATTGGTAAAGACTCATTTGGAAATAAATATTATGAGAGTAAAAAGGGAAAAAGATGGGTTATTTATAATGGTGAAGTTGATGCATCAAAAATACCGGTCGAGTGGTATTCTTGGATACACTTTACACCTAATAAAATAGAAAAAGATCATAATCCTCAAAAATATCAATGGCAAAAATCTCATCAGTCAAATCTAACAGGAACAGAAAAAGCTTATTTTCCAAATAGAAACAATAATGCAAATAAAAAAAAATACAAAACCTGGAAAAGTTAACTACTTAATTTTTTTTTTCATTTTGTTGCTATCTTTTTTTTTAATAATTAATGCTAATTCAGAAAATATTGATGAAGGTAATTATACTGATATCAAAGTTTTAGACAAAATCAGTTCAAAAAATATACTTGTAAGACTTAAAAATGGTGAATTTAAAAAATATAAAGATCTAATGATTAGGAGTATGAAATGCAAAAACTCTGAATTTGATGATAATCCTGAGATTACCGCTTATCTACAAGTACAAGACTTGACTGATAAAGATAAAGATGACGTCTATGTTTTTAATGGCTGGATGTTTTCTTCAAGTCCCTCAATAACGCCATTTGATCATCCTGTTTATGATATTTGGCTTGTAAATTGTAATTAAATAAGTTTTTCTTTATCAAGCCAACTTACATTAAAATCAGAGTTTATAAATTTTTTATGATTTAACAATTTTTTATGTAAGGGAATAGTTGTTATTATACCCTCAATAACAAATTCATCTAAAGATCTATTCATTCTTTGAATAGCTTCCATTCTATTTCTCCCATGGCATATTAGTTTACAAACCATACTATCATAGTAAGGTGTTACTTTATAACCTTGGAAAATTGCACCATCAACTCTTGTTCTAAATCCTGATGGCTGATGACACATTCCAATAACTCCTGGTGACGGTTGAAAATTTTTACTTGGATCTTCTGCATTTATTCGACACTCAATAGCATGTCCCCTAGGATTAATATCAGTTTGTTTTAAAGCTGTTTCACCTTTATAAGCAATCCAAATTTGTTCTTTTATAATGTCTATACCTGTTACCATTTCAGTGACAGGATGTTCTACTTGTACTCTAGTATTCATTTCCAAAAAATAAAATTTTCCATCTTCATAGATAAATTCAACTGTCCCAGCACCCTCATAACCAATTTTTTGAACCATATTTACAGTTTTTTGAAATAAATCTTTTCTTATTTCATTATTTAAAACTGGGCTAGGAGTTTCCTCAATAAGTTTTTGGTGTCGCCTTTGAACAGAACAATCTCTTTCATACAGATGAACCACTCTATTTTTTCCAGCCAAAATTTGTACTTCTATGTGTCTTGGATTTTGAAAATATTTCTCTATGTAAACTTCATCGTTCCCAAAGTATTTTTTTGCTTCAGATTTTGCAGTAGAAAATAAGTTTTCAAATTCCTCTTCATTATTAACTATTTTCATTCCTTTTCCACCTCCTCCTCCTGAGGCTTTAATCAAAACGGGAAAACCAATCTTATTACATAGAATTTTTGCCTCCGAGACATCTCTAATCCCACCTTCAGAACCTTCTATTACTGGTAAACCATTTTCTTTTGCAATTTTTTTTGCTTGAATTTTATCACCCATCATTTCAATATGTTTTGATGATGCGCCAATAAATTTAATATTATTTTCCTCTAATATTTTTGCAAAACTTGCATTTTCAGATAGAAACCCATAACCTGGATGAACAGCTTCTGCTTCAGTAAGTTCAATAGCTGACATTAAAGCAGGTATATTTAAATAACTATTAGCAGGTTGATGTGATCCAATACAAACACTTTCATCAGCTAATCTTACATGCATACTGTCCCTATCAACATCAGAATGAACTGCTACAGTTAAGATGCCCCATTCTTTACAGGCTCTTATAACCCTAACTGCAATTTCCCCACGGTTTGCAATTAAAATCTTTTTAAACATTAATCAAGAATTATTAAAGTTTGACCAAATTCCACAGGTTGACCATCTTCAACACATATTTCTTTAACTATACCATCTTGTGTAGAAGGAACGTGATTCATAGTTTTCATTGCCTCAATAATCATAATTGTATCACCTTTTTTGATTTTTTTTCCAACATCAACAAATTTTTTAGCACCTGGTTCAGGAGCATGGTAAGCTGTTCCGATAATTGGAGAAGTTATTTGAGTTCCAGTTTCTACTTTATTTGGAACATTTGATGTACCAGTTTCTGAACTAAAATTACTTATTTGAGTATTTGGTCGGTTTGATGAAAATTTATTTTTTGATACTTTAATTTTTGTATCTTTTTCAGTATATTCTAATTCTGTTAGATTAAATTCATCTAAATAGTCACTTAGTTCCTTAATAATTTTTTTATTTATCTTCATGTATTCAAAAGCTTTTGCATTGAAATTATGGCTAAAATATATCCATCTGAACCCAATCCAAATATTCCACCAGTTACCACATCACTAATAAGTGATTTTTTTCTAAATTCCTCACGTTTATAAATATTTGATATATGTATCTCAATTATTGGTTTTTTGAAAATATCAAGAGCATCTCTTATTGCAACCGAGGTATGTGTAAATGCTGCGGCGTTTATAATGATACCATCAAACTCTTTCCTCGAATTTTGAATTATATTAACTATTTCTCCTTCAATATTTGACTGAATAAATTCTAGCTCTAAGTTTAATTCTTTACATTTTTTTTGGCAATTTTGTTTTAATTCATCAAAAGTTACTGAACCATATTGTGATTGTTCTCGTTCACCTAATAGATTAATATTTGGACCATTAATAATAATTATTTTATTATTCATTCAGCTTTTATATACGATGAAAAAAAAAATAAAAATAAATATTAACGGTAAACCAAAGATTGTAAGTGAAAATTCAAAGCTGATAGATCTAATCAAAAAGCTAAAAATTCCAATTAAAAAGGTTGCTATTGAATTAAATTACGAAATATTAGATAAAAAAAAAATAAAAAATATATACTTAAAGAGTAATGATAAAATTGAAATAGTGCATTTTATTGGAGGTGGATAATTTTGAAAAAAGACAAATTTGTGATAGCAAAAAAAAAATTCAGTTCTAGACTTATAGTTGGTACTGGAAAATATAGAAGTATGACGGAATGTGCAAAAGCAGTCAAATTGTCTGGTGCCGATATTGTAACAGTAGCAGTTAGACGAGTGAATATCAGTGATAAAAAAAAACCACTTTTGATGGATTTTATAGATCCAAAAAAAATAACTTATTTACCAAATACCGCAGGATGTTTTAATTCCAAAGAGGCTTTAAGAACTTTAAGATTAGCAAGAGAAATAGGTGGTTGGAAATTAGTGAAACTTGAAGTTTTAGGTGATAAAAAAAATCTTTTTCCAGAAATGATTGAAACATTAAAATCTACAGAGATACTTTCTAAAGAAGGTTTTAAAGTAATGGTTTACTGCAATGATGATCCTTTAATGGCAAAACGATTAGAAAACTCAGGTGCATGTGCAATAATGCCTTTAGCTGCACCGATAGGTTCTGGTTTAGGGATTCTAAATAAAGTGAATATAAAGATAATAAGAAAACAAACTAAATTACCTTTAATAATTGATGCGGGCTTAGGAGAGGCATCAGATGCCACTATTGCTATGGAGCTTGGCTGCGATGGTGTTCTTGTAAATTCAGCAATCGCTTTAGCAAAAAAACCATTAAGTATGGCTCTTGCATTTAAAAATGCAGTTATTGCAGGAAGACAATCTTATCTCTCTGGAAGAATAAAAAAAAATTTGATGGGTGCAGCATCTTCACCGGTAAATGGAATTATTTAGCTTTCTTAAAAAATTTTTTTTTTCTGTAAGATTTTCTTTTAAACTTTTTCTTATCCTTAAGCTCAATTATATTGTTATCTTTTGATTGTTTCATTAAATTTTTTAGCTCTTTAGAATGAGTTATTAATTCAAGGGTCTTTTTAGATCTATTTTTGATATCAATAATATATTCAGGTATAATTAAGGTATTTTCAGTAATAATATCAATCTTCATTTTATTCTTTTTTTCAAAGTAAGTTAAATCTTCAACAAAATTTTCTTTAAGAAAATCAGAGATTTTTTTACAAACCTTAAGTTCAACAAATTTAGCTTTGTTTAATACTGCTTTTATTTCAACTAATTTTAAAAGTTTCTGTGCAAAAGACTCATCTGTTAAACTTACTTCCCATTTAACAGCACTTTCTCTAAGTCTTTGTCTTGACATTTCTAATAATCCAAAATTACTTATTCTTCCTATTTGGATTCTGGCTCTATCTGATCGACATTTTTCTTTTAATTTTCTTTCAACCAATCTTCTGTTTCCGTAATTAAGCATATCGATAAAGTCTATAATTATTAATCCTGATAGATCTCTAATTTTTATCTGTCTAGCTATCTCATCTGCAGCCTCTAAATTTGTATCTAAAGCTGTACTTTCAACGTTTTTTTGTCTTATTGAACTTCCAGAATTGATATCAATAGATACTAGGGCCTCCGTAGGATTAATAACTAAATAACCTCCTGATTTTAATTTTATCTCAGAGTCAAAAATTTGATTAAGTTTTTGTTCGATCCCTTCCTCAATAAAAAGTGGGGTTTTTCCTCGATACTTTTTTATTTTTTTTACATTAGATGGCATCATCATTTTCATAAAATTTTGTGCTTTTTTATAACCTTCATTTCCCTCAACTATTATATTTTTTGTGTTATCATCATACATATCTCTCAGCGTCCTTTTTATAATTTCACTTTCTTGATGGATTAAAGATGGCGCGATAGAACTTAAAGCATTTTCTTTTATTTGGTTCCAAGTATTTATCAAAGTATCTAAATCGTGTTCAATCTCATTTTTAGTCTTATTACTTCCAGCAGTTCTCACAATTAATCCCATTTCTTTAGGGATTTTAATTTCATTCAATATCGTTCTTATTTTTTTTCTATCAGCAGGATTGAAAATTTTTCTTGAAATACCACCTCCTTTTGGAGTATTTGGCATTAAAACAATGTACTTTCCAGCTATTGAAATGAAAGTGCTTAAAGCAGCTCCTTTTTGTCCTCTTTCATCTTTTATAACTTGAACAAGTATAACTTGATTTGGTTTAATAACTTCTTGAATTTTATATCTTTTAAATTTGAATTTTCTTTGATCTTTTTTTTCTTGATCATTGTCAAAATTTTCTTTCTCTATACTTTCTTTTTTTTCTATTGGGTCTTCAGTTTCAAGTTTTCCCTCAGCTATATTTTCCTCTTCTTTTGCTGCCACTTCTTTTGAAAGCTCTTCTCTTGCTTTTTCCTCTTCTTGTTTAATAAGTTCTAAATCACTTTTTGGTATTTGATAATAATCTGATTGAATATCGTTAAAAGATAAAAAACCATGTTTATCTCTACCAAAGTCCACAAAAGCGGCTTGTAAAGATGGCTCTATTCTACTTACCTTACCTAAATAAATATTATTTTTTATGAGATTATTTTTTGAACCCTCGTATTCATAATCCTCAATATCGTTATTAGATTTGAGTACAACTCTAGTCTCATTTGGATGCGATGCATCAATATATAAATTTTTTTCCATAATATGATTTTTGATTGTTTCATTTAATTTTATTAATAAAATTTTGTTTAATTATAATGCCTTATCTTTAACAAATTCCCATATATAATGGAATCAAAATGAGCAGATATTTAAAAAATTTTTTAATTGCTTTTTTAGGCATTTCTTTGCTTTTGTTAATAATCATCTTAGGAATTTTGTGGAATTTTTCAAATAACATACCTGATTATAAATTTTTGAAAAATTACAAACCCCCAGTATCAAGTAAAGTTTACTCAGGCAATGGAGATTTGGTGGCTGATTTTTCGAGAGAAAAGAGAATTTTTGTTCCTTATAGATCTATTCCTAAAATTGTAATTAACGCTTTTTTATCAGCTGAGGATAAAAATTTTTTTTCTCATCCTGGAGTAGATGCAAAAGGTGTTATTAGAGCGACAATAAATAATGTAAAAAATATAATGACATCAAAAAGACTTGAAGGAGCATCAACAATCACACAACAAGTAGCTAAAAATTTTCTTTTGACTAACGAAGTTAGTCTGAACAGGAAAATAAAAGAAGCAATACTTGCATTCAGAATTGAAAGGGCGTTATCAAAAGAAAGGATACTTGAGCTTTATTTAAATCAAATTTATCTTGGAAGTGGTGCTTACGGGGTAGCAGCTGCCAGTCTTGAATATTTTGATAAATCAATAAAAGATATCGATTATGCTCAGGCAGCAATGTTAGCTGCATTACCAAAAGCTCCGAGCAAATACAATCCTTATAGAAATATTGAGTTAGCAAAATTCAGAAGAAATTTAGTTTTAAAAAACTTATATGAGAATAAATTTTTAGACTTTGAAAAATATGAAAATTTAAAAAATCGAAATATAGAATTAAAAAAAAAGAAAAAAATTTTTTTAGAAGATGCTCAATATTATATTGAAGACGTAAGAAAAAAAACTATTGATATGTTTTCTTATGATAGAGTGTATGGTAAAGGTTTAAATATCAACACTCCAATAAATTTAAATTTACAAAAAATAGCAACCGAGTCTCTAAGAAATGGATTAATTTCGTATGATAAAAGAAAAGGTTGGCGAGGGGCTTTGGAGAATAAGACCTATTCAAAGAATTGGTCAAAAGGATTAGAAAAATATTTTTTAGAAAATTCAATTGGATGGAAGATAGCAATTGTAAAGGAGGTGAATCAATTTTCATCTGATATAGAAACAATAAATAACGACAAGGGTATAATTGAGTATAAAGATATAACTTGGACAAAAAAAGATTTTAACGAGATAATAAAAGTTGGAGATATTATTTATGTTGAAAAAATTGATCAAAATAGATTTAGCTTAAAGCAACTTCCTAAAATTAATGGAGGAATAGTTGTTATGAATCCATACACTGGAAGAGTTATTTCTTTGAGTGGAGGTTTTAGTTTTAAAAATAGCGAGTTCAATAGAGCTTCCCAAGCGCTTAGACAACCTGGTTCAGCTTTTAAACCTTTTGTTTATGCACTTGCACTTGAAAATAATTACACACCTTCATCATTAATTTTAGATGCTCCTTTAGTTTTAGATCAAGGATCTGATCTAAAGTTATGGAAACCAGAAAATTACGGAAAAAAGTTTTATGGATTATCAACTCTTAGATCAGGTCTGGAAAAATCTAGAAACTTAATGACTGTAAGAATTGCACAAAATTTAGGTATTGATAAGCTTGCTAATTTTTCAAAAGAACTAGGTATTTATGAAAACCCAAATGAACTATTATCTATTTCACTTGGTTCAGCCGAAACTACATTGTTGAAATTGACCTCAGCCTATTCAGCTTTCGTGAATGGCGGAAAATTAGTTTCACCAATTTTGATAGATAGAGTTCAGGATAGCGAGGGAAATACAATATTTAATAATGAAAATAGAATTTGTAAAAACTGCAAAGAAATTTCATATGTTGGTAAAGATTATCCAATTATAACAAACAATCATAAACAGGTTTTTTCACCTCAGACAGCCTATCAAACAACTTCAATTTTAGAGGGTGTAATACTCAGGGGCACTGGAAAAAAATTAAAAAAACTTAATTTAAATTTAGCTGGTAAAACTGGTACCACTAACGAAAATACCGATGCTTGGTTCATCGGGTTTACCTCAAATCTTTTGATAGGAGTGTATGTCGGAATGGACAATCCATCACCTTTAGGAAAATTTGAGACTGGCTCGAAAACTGCACTTCCTATTTTTAAAAATTTTATTGAAAAATCAGTAAAAAAATCAGATGCAAGACCATTTAAAGTTGCTGAAGAAATCACTATGATGGTTATCGATCATCAAACTGGTCAAAAGGCTAAATTTACTTCTAAAGATACAATTCTTGAGGCTTATAAAAGCA
>CACEDG010000019.1 GCA_902558225.1 uncultured Pelagibacteraceae bacterium
ACTCTCATATGTGAAGGGATAATTAAATATATTAGGTAAAAGAATCGGAAACTTCATTAGTAAAATATTAAAATATACTTTAAATTTCTAAAATATAATTAAGAGTGAATTGCCCTTTTATCAACAGATAAAGCTGCTTCTTTGACTGCTTCTGAAAAGGTAGGGTGAGCATGACAAGTTCTTGCAATATCCTCAGAACTTCCACCAAACTCCATTGCAATCCCAATTTCTCCTATCAATTCACCTGCGTGCGGACCAATTAGGTGTGCTCCTAATACCTTATCAGTTTTTTCATCTGCAAGAATTTTTACAAAACCATCTGTGTCGTCAATAGCCTTAGCTCTTGAGTTTGCCATAAAAGAAAATTTTCCTATTTTATATTTTACATTTAATTCTTTTAGTTGTTCCTCTGTTTTACCAATAGATGCAACTTCTGGACTTGTATAAATTACACCTGGGATAGTGTCATAATTAACATGACCTGATTGACCTGCTATATTTTCTGCAGCTGCTATCCCCTCATCCTCGGCTTTATGGGCTAACATTGGTCCACTAATTACATCTCCGATAGCATAAATATTATCTTGATTAGTTTTAAAATTTTTATCTGTTTTTACTCTCTTTTTTTCATCTAATTCCACACCAATTTTTTGAAGATTGAGTCCCTCAGTATTTGGTTTTCGTCCAACAGAGATAAGTACAACGTCACATTCAAAATCTTTTTTAGTACCTTCGCTACTTATAGTCGAAACTACTGCATTATTGTTATTCTTTTTAATCTTTTCAACTTTGTGCTGCATATGAAAATTTATTCCCTGCTTTTTTAAAATTTTCATAAACTCATTTGAAATTTCTTTATCCATACCAGGAGTAATATGATCTAAATACTCAATCACGTGAACCTCTGACCCAAGTCTAGACCAAACAGAGCCCATCTCTAATCCTATATATCCTCCACCAACAACAACTAATTTTTTTGGCACTTTTTCTAATTTTAATGCCCCTGTTGATGAAACAATTATCTTTTCATCTATTTCCACACCTGGTAGTGATACTGAAACTGATCCAGTTGCAATTACTGTATTTTCTGTTTGAATTACTTTTTCTTTATTCTCGTGATCCTTGATTAAGATATCATTTTTGGATTTAAAACTACCAATACCTTTAAAATAAGTAACCTTATTTTTTTTTAAAAGAAACTCCACACCTTTAGTTAAAATCGTGACTGCTTTATCTTTATTTTTCATCATTTTAGGTAAATTTAACTTCACTTCGCCTATTTCAATTCCTTTATTTGATAAGCTTTGTGCGTTATGAAACTCCTCTGATAAGTTTAATAAACTCTTAGAGGGTATACATCCAACATTTAAACAAGTACCACCTAATGAGCCTCTGGACTCTATACATGCAGTTTTAAGACCTAATTGTGCCAGTCTAATTGCACAAACATAGCCTCCAGGTCCACCACCAATTACCACTACTTGAAATTTGTCTGTCATTTAAATATCCAAAAATAATCTTCTTGGTTCCTCTAAATTTTCTTTAATCATTTTCAGAAAAGACACAGACTCTTTGCCATCAACGATTCTATGGTCATAAGATAGAGCCAAATACATAACAGGTCTGACCTTAATCTCCCCATCAACTACAACTGGTCTATCAACTATGTTGTGCATTCCTAAAACACCTGATTGTGGTAAATTAAGGATAGGAGTTGAAAGCATTGAACCATAGACACCACCATTACTTATAGTAAAAGTTCCTCCTTGAAGATCTTCAATTGTAAGCTTCCCATTTTTTGCTTTATCTGAAATATCTCTAATATTTTTTTCAATATCTGCAAATGATAATTCATCAGCATTTTTTAGTACAGGCACGACTAACCCTTTTTCAGTACCAACTGCAAAACTTATATTATAATAATTTTTGTAAACAATTGTATCGCTTTCAATTTCAGCATTAATTGCTGGAAAGTTTTTTAATGCGACTATGGATGCTTTTACAAAAAAAGACATAAAACCTAATTTAACTCCATAACGATTTTGAAAATCCTCTTGATTTTCTTTTCTCATTTTGATTACATTAGACATATCGACTTCATTAAAAGTTGTGAGTAGCGCTGCATTATCTTGTGCTTGTTTTAATCTTTTTGCAATGGTCTGTCTTAATCTGGTCATTTTAATTCTTTCTTCTTGACCATATTTAATTTTTCTTTCAGAAGGAGGTGGGCTTACTCCCATTAAGTTTATTAAATCACCTTTTAAAACTCTTCCATCTTTTCCAGATCCTTTAACTGAGCTAATATCAATTTTATTTTCGGTTACAATTTTTCTTACTGCTGGAGATAATGTTTGATCAATTTTTGTCTTAAATTCAGCAGGTTTTTCTTTAACTTCTTGATTTAGAACTAACGGTTTTTCTTCTTCAATAATTTCATTAAAAACTTCAATATCTTCATCTTTATCATCTGTATTTACTTCATTATCTTTTTCAACTTTAGTTGTTGGTTTAATTTTTTTTATCTCTACAGTTTTTTCAGACGCTGTCTCACTTTCAGAAACAGATCCTAAATCAGCTCCCACTTCCACTACTGATCCACTCTTAGAATTAATTTTTGTGAGAGTGCCTGACACTGGTGATGGAACCTCTAAATTTACTTTATCTGTTTCTAATTCGACAATCGGCTCATCAGCCTCAACGGTATCACCTTCATTTTTAAGCCATTTAGAAACAGTGGCTTCCGTAATACTTTCCCCAAGCACTGGAACTAATATTTTTTCAGTCATCAAAATTTACTCAAAAACTTTCTTTATAATTTCTTGTTGTTGTGCAATATGTCTTTTAGCATACCCTGTAGCAGGTGATGCGTCTGGACTTCTTCCAATATAAGAAATCTTATTATTCTTAGCCTTTATATTATCTAATGTCCATTGGATATAATCTCTGACTGAAAACCAAGCACCCATATTTTTTGGTTCTTCCTGGCACCAATAAAATTTTGCATTTTTCGCATAAGGTTTTAACTCTGTTGCAAGTGCTTTTGCTGGAAAAGGATAAAGTTGTTCAATTCTATAAATTACAACATCATTTTTTTTTATTTTTTCTCTTGCTTCAAGTAAATCAAAGTAAACTTTACCAGAACAGAGAATCACTTTTTCAATTTTTTTAGCTTTTTTTAATTTTATAAATCCTTTAGTTTTTGGATCTATAGCGTGATCCCATAAAACTCTATGGAAAGAATTCTTTTTATTAAAATCATCCAAATCAGAAATACAATGTTTGTGTCTTAATAAAGATTTGGGCGTCATAATTATTAAAGGTTTCCTAAAATCTCTATGCATTTGTCTTCTCAGGGCATGAAAATAATTTGCAGGTGATGTACAATTCATTACTTGCATGTTATCGTTTGAACACAGCTGCAAAAACCTCTCTAATCTTGCTGATGAGTGTTCAGGTCCCTGACCTTCATACCCATGGGGTAGTAACATGACCAAACCCGATGCTCTAGACCACTTTCTCTCTCCAGAAGCTATAAATTGATCGATGACCACTTGCGCACCATTGGCAAAATCTCCAAATTGCGCTTCCCAGATAGTAAGAGTATTTGGTTCAACTAAACTATATCCATATTCAAATCCTAAAACAGCTAGTTCTGACAAAAAACTGTCAACTATTTCAAAATTTTTTTGTTTATTCGAAATATTATTTAAAGGGACATATCTTGAGTTATCAATTTGATTTCTTAGAACAGAATGTCTTTGACTAAATGTTCCTCTACCCGAGTCTTGGCCTACAAGTCTTACAGGATAACCCTCCTCCAGCAATGATCCAAAAGCAAGTGCTTCAGCTGTAGACCAATCTATTCTTTTGCCTTTAGATACCATCAATTTTCGATTGTCTAAAACTTTCGTAATAGTTTTATGAATATTTATTTCTGATGGTATTGTATTTATTTTATCAGAAATATTTCTCAACTTTTTAGTATCAGATCCTGTTACTCCTCTCTTATCTTTTCCTCGCTCTGGCTTATATCTAGACCAGGTTCCCTCAAACCACTCTATCTTTGGCTTATAATTTTTTGCATTTTTGAACTGATCATCTAATAAATCCTTAAATCCCTTAATACTGTTATTTAAATAATCTTTAGTTATTGAGCCCTCATTGACTAATTTTTCACCATAAACTTTAATTGTTGAAGGGTGAGATCTTATCTTTTTATACATAAGCGGCTGCGTGAAAGAAGGTTCGTCTCCTTCGTTGTGGCCAAATCTTCTATAACAAATTAAGTCAATAACAACATCTCTATTAAATTTTAATCTAAAATCTGTTGCGATCCTTGCAGCATAAACTACAGCCTCAGGATCATCACCATTTACATGAATAATTGGAGCCTCGACCATCTTAGCAACATCAGAAGGGTAAGGTGAGGATCTTGCAAATCTTGGGCTTGTTGTAAAACCTATTTGGTTGTTTATAATTATATGAATTGTACCACCAGTATTATGTCCGGGTAAACCAGACATTGCAAAACATTCAGCGACCACTCCTTGTCCAGCGAAAGCTGCATCTCCATGAATCAAAATTGGAATTACTTTTTTTCTTTCTTTATCTTTGTGAAAAAATTGCTTTGCTCTTGTTTGCCCTAAAACAACTGGATTAACCGCCTCTAAATGTGAAGGATTATCTGTTAAACTTACGTGAACTGAATTTCCATCAAACTCTCTATTAGAGGATGCACCTAAATGATATTTAACATCTCCAGTATCATCTTTTGATTTTGAACTTATTTCTCCAGCAAACTCATTAAATATTCTTTTGTAAGATTTTTGAAGAACATTAGCCAACACATTAAGTCGACCCCTATGAGACATACCAATCTTAACTTCTTTAACTTTTGACTGACCACCAATCTTAATTATTTGCTCAAGTGCAGGAATTAAGCTTTCACCTCCATCAAGACCAAATCTTTTAGTTCCAACATATTTAGTATGAAGAAATTTTTCAAAACCTTCTGCTTGTATGAGCTTATTAAGAATTGCCTCTTTACCATTTTGCGTAAACTTGAAATCATCTGTTTTTTCAACACGATCTCTAAACCATTTTCTTTCAGAGGGATTTGAAATATGCATGTATTCATAACCTAATGAACCACAATACTTTTCTTTTAAAAATTTGAGTATTTCATTAATATTTGAATTTTGTTTATTAATGACACCATCTAGAAAAATATTTTTTTGATAGTCTTCTTTTTTAAATCCATAAGACTCTGGGTGAAGCTCATCCAAATAATCACTCTTAAGCAAACCTAACGGATCTAGTTTTGCAATTAAATGACCCCTTTGTCTATATGACCTTATCATTGCAACAGCTTTAATAGAATTAGCGTTGGATTTTATTAGGTCAATACTACTTTGTTCTGAATTTTCATTTTTAAAATTTAGGTGCTTATTAATTGAGACTTTTTTTGAAGGGCTCCATGACGGGCCATTAATTTCCTTTATAATTATATCTTCATCATCACCAATTTCGCGAAAATAATTCCTCCAACTATCAGGAAGTTCAGGATCATTATTTACGAACTTTAAATACATTTCCTCAATAAAGTTACTATTTGATTTACTTAGAAAAGCAGTTTCTTTTAATTCAAAATTTTTAGTAGAAGACATTATGTTATTATCAATATAAACCTACGAAGAAATTTTTCAATCAGACAATTTATCGAATAATGTTTTTCCAATTTTTGACGGAGAATTCGCCATTGTAATTCCACAATCTTCCATCTTTTTCATCTTATCTTTTGCTCCCCCTTTGCCTCCAGAAATAATTGCTCCTGCATGACCCATTCTTCGCCCAGGTGGGGCTGTGATACCAGCAATAAATCCAACAATTGGTTTTTTTATTTTATGACTTTTAATAAAATCTGCAGCTTCCTCTTCCGCAGTCCCTCCTATCTCACCAATCATTAGGATAGACTGAGTTTCCTCATCATTTAAAAATAATTCTAAGCAATCAATAAAATTAGTGCCATTAATTGGGTCGCCGCCTATGCCTATGCAAGTTGATTGCCCTAAACCATTTTCAGTAGTTTGAGCAACTGCTTCATAAGTTAATGTACCTGATCTCGATACTATACCTACACTTCCTCTTTTGTGAATATTGCCTGGCATTATACCAATCTTACATTCCTCTGGAGTTATTATTCCTGGGCAATTTGGACCTATCAACCTGCATTTTGATTTTGATAATTTTTGTTTTACCCTTAACATATCCTGAATTGGAATACCTTCAGTTATACACACAATGAGTTCAATAGATGCTTCTATAGCCTCTATAATTGCTGAAGCAGCAAATTTAGCTGGTACATATATCATAGTAGCATTTGCACCCTCAGCATCTTTTGCCTCTTTAACAGAATTAAAAACTGGTAATCCCAAATGTTTTTGACCACCTTTTTTTGGTGTAACACCACCAACTAGTTTCGTTCCATACTTTATGGCTTGTTCAGAATGAAAAGAACCATGAGATCCTGTAAATCCTTGGCAAATTAATCTGGTGTCCTTGTTTACTAAAACTGACATTTATTTAATAGCCTCAACAATTTTTTTTGCTGCATCATCAAGGTTTTCAGCAGAAATCAATTTAAGACCAGAATTATCCAATATTTCTTTTCCTTCTTTAAAATTTGTACCTGCCAATCTAACAACTAACGGTACCTCGATATTTATTTCCTTTGCTGCATCTACTACACCTTGAGCAAGAACATCACATCTCATTATTCCACCAAAAATATTAATCAAAATTCCCTTAACATTTTTATCTGATAAAATAATCTTGAAGGCTGCAGAAACTTTTTCTTTAGAAGCTCCACCCCCAACATCTAAAAAATTTGCTGGTTCTTCACCATATAATTTAATTATATCCATTGTAGCCATTGCTAAACCAGCACCATTAACCATACACCCGATATTTCCATCTAGTTTTATGTAAGCAAGATCATGCTTACTAGCTTCAATTTCTGCAGGATCTTCCTCATTTAAATCTCTGAGCTCTTGAATTTCTGGATGTCTAAACAAAGCGTTACTATCAAAATTAACTTTTGCATCTAAGCAAACAATTTTCTTCTCTTTTGTTAATATGAGAGGATTTATTTCAACCATGTTTGCATCTGTTTTTAAAAACATTTTATAGATTGATTTAATTAGAGAAATAGCTTCAATTTTGGAGTTACCATCTAAATTAAATATCTTTATAATTTTTTCACACTCCTCACTTGAAATCTCATCATTAAGTTCAACTTTATTTGTTAATATTTTATCTGGTGATTTTATGGCAACTTCTTCAATATCCATTCCACCCTGGTCACTAGTAATAAATGCTATTTTTGATGTAGCTCTATCTACTAAACATGATAAATAAAATTCATTTTCAATATTTGAGGATGCTTCTACATAAAGTCTTTTTACTTCTCTTCCCTCTGGCCCTGTTTGATGTGTTACAAGTTTTTTTCCTAGAAGCTCTTTAGCTGATTTTTCAAGCTCATCTAAATTATCTAAAATTTTGACACCACCTGCTTTTCCTCTTCCACCTGCATGTATTTGAGCCTTTAAAACATATTTTTCTGTTTTTAATGACTTGCATTTTTCTAAAAGCTCTTCAACTGTAAAACCAAAAACACCCTCAGGTATTGTTGCACCAAATTGTTTTAAAATTTGCTTAGCTTGATGCTCGTGTATATTCATTATTATTTAGTTAAATCTGGATCTATTTTGGATGCAGCATCCCAAAGTTTTTTAACAGCTTCAACAGAATGGAGAAATTCAGATTTTTCTTTTTCATCAAGATTTATTTCCTCAATTTTTTCAACTCCATCTTTGCCGATCACAACTGGAACACCAGCGTAAATATTTTTAATTCCATATTCACCACTTAAGTATGCCGCACATGGTAGTTTTTTTTTCTCATCCATTAAATATGCTTTTGCCATTTCAACCCCTGATGCAGCAGGAGCATAAAAAGCTGAACCTTTTTCCAAAAATTTAACAATTTCAGCTCCACCATCTCTGGTTCTTTGATTTATTTCCTCTAATCTTTTTTCAGAAATTTTTCCCTCTTTAACTAAATTAAGCAAAGGTTTTCCAGAAACTTTAGTAAATCTTGGTAGAGGCACCATAGTGTCTCCATGTCCTCCCATTACCATTGCCTCAACCTCTCTTACCGGAACATTGAATTCTTCAGATAAAAATAATTTAAATCTTGAACTATCTAATATACCTGCCATGCCGACAACTCTGTTTGGTGATAAACCAGAAAACTTTTGAAATGCCATTACCATTACATCTAATGGATTTGTTATACATATTACAAAAGCATTGGGTGCATTTAGTTTTACTCCTTCAGCAACTTGTTTAATTATTTTGAGATTAATACCAAGTAAATCATCCCTGCTCATACCAGGTTTTCTCGGAACTCCTGCGGTAATGATTATTACGTCAGAATTTTTAATATCTTTGTAATCGTCAGTTCCAGAAAATTTGACGTTAAAACCATCTACAGATGAAGATTGTGCGATATCAAGTGCTTTTCCTTTTGCAATACCACTAGCAACATCAAATAAAACTACTTCGTTTACTAATTCTTTTATTCCTATCAGATGAGCTAAAGTTCCACCAATTTGACCTGCTCCAATTAAAGATATTTTACTCATTTTCTCCTTTATTTCATTGTAGGCATCACAAATTCTGCGTTAGATCGAATTCCTGAGGGCCATCTAGAAGTTATAGTTTTTAATTTAGTATAAAATTTTATTCCTTCCATACCGTGCATTGCACTATCTCCAAATAAAGATCTTTTCCATCCACCAAAACTATGAAAAGCCATTGGAACAGGTATTGGTACATTTATACCAACCATCCCAACCTGAATTTTACTTGCAAATGTTCTTCCTGCATCTCCATCCCTCGTATAAATACTGACCCCATTTCCGTACTCGTGATCGTTTATAAGTTTTGCTGCATCTTCAAAAGTTTTTACTCTAACTACAGATAAAACTGGCCCAAATATTTCCTCTTTATAAATTCTCATCTCTTTGGTTACATTATCAAATAAACAACCACCAATATAAAATCCATTCTCATATCCTTGTAATTTTAATTTTCTTCCGTCCACTAGTAATTTTGCACCTTCTTTTACACCTAAGTCGACATAACTTTTTACCTTTTCCAAATGTTCTTTTGTTACAAGCGGTCCCATCTCAGAATTCTTATCCATGCCTGGGCCAACTTTTAAAGCCTCTGCTTTTTTTGACAATCTCGATACTAATTCATCCGCAATTTCTCCAACAGCAACAGCTACTGATTGTGCCATACATCTTTCACCGGCAGAACCATAAGCGGCCCCCATTAAACCATTAACTGCACCATCTAAATCACAATCTGGCATAACAACTAAGTGATTTTTTGCACCTCCCAATGCTTGAACTCTTTTTTCATTTTTTGCTGAATTTTCGTAAATATATTTAGCGATTGGAGTTGAACCAACAAAACTTACGGCTTTAATATCTTTGTTTGTTAAAATTGCATCTACTGCTTCTTTATCTCCATTAATTACATTAAAAACACCATCAGGAAGACCTGCTTCTTTCAGTAATTCAGCTAATTTGATCGAACATGATGGATCTTTTTCTGATGGTTTTAAGATGAAAGTATTTCCACAGGCAATCGCAATTGGAAACATCCACATTGGTACCATCGCTGGAAAATTGAAAGGTGTGACTCCTGCAACGACTCCCAAGGGCTGTCTCATTGACCAGCTGTCAACATT
>CACEDG010000020.1 GCA_902558225.1 uncultured Pelagibacteraceae bacterium
TCTGTAACCCTCAATTACAAATCTTGTTAATGTTCCTGGTAGGAAAACTAAGTCATCAAATGTTGGAATTTTTTTCATTAATGCCATTCCACGCATTCTGTATCTTCCTAACTGCGATTTAATATGTATGTCGTCAATTACCTCTGGGGTAAATATAGCGTTGTGACCAAGTAAACTTTTATTTCTGCCACCGTTAGAACTTAAATGAACATCAGCTTTTCCACCAACATTACCATTTGATTTTCCATTTTTTTTCTTTTTTTTCTTTGCCATTAAATTGCTCCTTTTTTCTCTGCAGGTTCTAAGTTATCGTAATTCCAAAGTTTTTTACCAGCTACAATTTTTTTCATTTTACTTACATCAAAATTTTCACCAATTTCAGCAACCTTAAGTTTTCTTTTTAGCCAATCTTGATCACTTTTCGTTAATTCTGAATCTACTGCATCACTACCATATGACCCAATTTCTCCACCTACGAAAATTGTCCCATCATACATCGAATCACCTAAATTTATACCAACATTACCTAGTATAATTATTCTTCCCCTTTGCATCATAAAACCAGTAAATGCTCCTGCATCACCACCTATAATTATAGTGCCACCTTTCATATCAATACCAGTTCTAGCACCAACACTGCCCTTACAAATTAAATCACCACCTCTTATAGCAGCTCCAAAACAAGACCCTGCATTTTTTTCAATCACAACTTTTCCAGCCATTAGATTTTCTGCACATGACCAACCAACTCTTCCATTAATTCTCACAATCGGGCCATCACTCGAGCCAATACCAAAATATCCCAAGCTGCCCTCAAAAATTAAATTCAATTTATTTAAAATTCCAACCCCTAGACTATGTTTTCCTTGAGGGTTTTTGATAACAATCGTTCCATATCCCTGGCTCATTAAATCATCAATTTTTTTATTTGCTTCTGCAGCAGTTAAATCTTTCACATCTAGATCGGTTCTTTTATTAAAATCAACATCATACGTACCAAAGTAATAAAAATTTTCTGCTTCATCTGGATTAAAAAATTTTTGTTGAGTTCTTCCAGTTAACACTTCTGAGTGCATTCCCATTGCTTGGGCTTTTGTTTTTTTAGTAACATTTTTTAAATTTGCCATACTTTAACCTCTCCATCGAATGGATCATAAGTATCAATTTCTTGAGGCAAAATTGATCTTATAGCTATTTCTTCTGAACCCATTGCTACCAAATTATCTGACTCATATAAAACTAGAGGTTTTGCAGCCATAGTATCTTTAGCCATTCCTAAAGAGTCTTTTGTAGCAACAAAATAAGTAAACACACCATCTAAACCTGTTAAAGACTCTTTCATTCCTTCTTCTAGTGATGCTCCATCTCTCATTTTTTCTGCAAGGTAAACTGCAATTAATTCAGAGTCACACTCTGACATAAATCTCATCCCTTTATTCTCTAAAGCTCTTCTGTTATTCCAATAATTAGTAAGTTGACCATTATGAACAACAGAAACATCACTGAAAGGGTATCCCCAAAAAGGATGAGCAGATTTAATGTCTACTCCAGATTCAGTAGCCATTCTTGCATGTCCAATAGCATGAGTACCAACAAGTTTATCTAAGTTATATCTATCACAAACCATTTTTGCATTCCCTAGATCTTTGATTACTTCTAATGATTTACCCATAGATAAAATTTCAACACCAGGAATACTTTCAATTTTTTGTGAGAATTCTAATAAATCTTTTTTATTGTATTCAATTTCATATCTTAATGAGTAAGGAAGTATTCTTTCCTCTTTAATTATTTTTGCACCCATTTCTGCAAGATAACTATCAACAATTTTCTTTCTTTCATCGTATACAGATACATCTTCAGCAACTGACGTACTTCCTTCACCAACATTCTCACCAACTTTAAATCTCATGATGAAATTTTTACCATCTGTATCGCCGTACAAAGCATAACCAGTTGAGTCTTCTCCTCGATGTTTTAAGGCTTGCAACATCCCTTGAAGTTCATGACCTACCTTTGATGATTTTCCTCTATGAATTAATCCTGCTATTCCGCACATATATTTTTTCTCTCAGTATTTATTATGGTAAACAATCTAAATAAGTATCTAAATCCCATTGAGTTGTTGCACCTAAAAATCTTTCCCATTCATCATTTTTATACCAATGGAAAACTTTATACATTTCATCAGGCATTGCAGATTTAATAACTTCATCCTCAGATAATCTTTCTAAAGCTTCACCTAAACTCAATGGAAGTTTCTTAACATCTTTACCTGCCTTTTGAGCTTCATAAATATTTCTAGACTCTGGGGCCGCTGGTTGCATCTTTTTACTAATTCCATGATCACAAGCTTTTAGTAAAGCTGCTCCTAATAAATATGGATTATGCATTGAGTCTACTGATCTGTACTCAAATCTACCTGGTGCAGATACTCTCAATCCACAAGTTCTATTTTGGTAACCCCAATCAGCATAAACAGGTGCCCAAAAACCTTGATCCCATAATCTTCTATATGAATTTACAGTTGAAGATCCTAATGCTGTCAAAGCCGGCAAATGTTCCATGATACCTGCTATTGATTGTAATCCAATTTTTCCAGGTAACTGCATATCTTTAGTATCTGGCATGAAAGTATTTGTTCCACCTTCAACATAACCAAAAACTTCTTCAACACCTGGTAAAGACTTGTGTCCAAGTTTATTCGTTTTAACTTTTCCACCTTTCCACAAAGACATATTAGTATGACAACCACTTGCTGAAACTCCCATAAATGGTTTGGTCATAAAACATGCAATTAGATTGTGTTCTCTTGCAACTTGAGCACATATTTGTCTGTAAGTTGATAGTCTATCTGCATTTCTTAAAACGTTGTCATATGTCCAATTCAATTCTAATTGACCAGGTGCATCTTCATGATCTCCTTGAATCATATCTAGACCCATTGCTTTTGCATATTCAATCACTTTCATAAACACAGGTCTCAATGACTCAAACTGGTCTATGTGATAACAAAATGGTTTCGAAAATCCTTTTCCAGTTGGAGTTCCATCATCATTTTTAGTCAGCCACATCATTTCTGGCTCAGTTCCTACTCTTAGTTCTAAACCATGTTTCTTTTGGAATTCATCCATGAAAATTCTTAAATTTCCTCTGCAATCAGAAGTTAAATGACCTCCAGGATTATTTCTTTCTTCTCTATTTCTAAAACAAGTTACAAAAACTCTTCCTACTCTTTTATCCCATGGTAACTGACAAAAAGTTTCAGGATCAGGAATTCCAACTAATTCCATTGCCTCTGGCCCATAACCAATATAGTTGTTGTGTCGATCTAAAAATAAGTTTGCAGTTGCTCCGTAAACTAATTGGAAACCTTTTTCAGCTGTTCTTTCCCAGTGATCAGCAGGTATCCCTTTTCCAACCACTCTTCCTGTTACAGAAATAAATTGATAATAAATATATGTTATTCCTAATTCGTTAATTTTTTCTCTAACTTTTTTGACTTGTTTATCTCTACCTGGTCGGTTTACGTGTTTTTCTAGATCCGTCATTTTTCCCCTCAATGAATTATAAATATATCCAAGCGTAACTGAAAAATTTATTAGTGTCTAGGCTTGAAGTTTAGCTCCAAGGAAACGGACTGTTCGAAGTAGGGTGCAATTCTCCCTTCTCGTAACGGTTGAATCTAAATGGTTTCAATAAATCACTTTCAGTACCAAGAATTTCTTTTGCTACCAACTCACCAACACCAATCATTTTGTATCCATGGTTAGCGTCAGCAATCATATAAACATTCTCAAAAAACCTATCGAAGATTGGAAAAGAGTCAGGGGTCATACATCCAAGTCCACCTGAAGGACCTTTTCTATATAAGTTTGATTTCCCTTCAAATCTTTTTTGACAATGAGCTAAAGCAGAGCACCACATTTCGCTAAATGCATCAGTTGTTTGATACTCTGGTGACTCAATCCCATAAGGATCCACATTTACCTGATCAAAATGTTTTTTAACGATATAAGGTGATGTTCCACCTTGAACTCCTAAACCATCAATATCAGGTTTATAATAAATTCCCCAAATTTTATCTGTAATTAATTTTTTTGTTTTGTCCGAATATAATGGTGCAGTCGAGTCAACATGAACTACTGGTGGCTGCTTACCATCATTTGTTTTTAAGAAATCTGGCTCAACACCGATAACACCCTCTTGAAGCATCCAATAAGTCCACATATCAGTTACATGCATTTTACCATCTTTACCTTTTATGTTTGCTGTTTTAGGTAATTCCAACATATTCCAAAAATCTCTAGCCCATGGTCCTGCCCCTATTACTACTTGTTCACAATCGATTGTGCCTTTATCAGTTTCAACTCCAGTAACCGCTTTACTATTACTTCCTCTTTTAAATCCTGTGACTTTTACACCTTTCATTACTTGAACACCATTTGAAGTAGATTTATTTTCAAGTGCTTTTATTGAGTCTTTATTAAAAGCATATCCACCTTTTTTTTCGTGAAGGATTGAAGTAATGCCTTGAGCTTGCCAGTCATCAAACATACCTTTCATATATTTCATACAATCCTTTTCACCTTCTATGAAATCAGATTCATATCCTATTGCTTTTTGTTGCTCATAAATACTTGCAACATCTTCATGCATTACTTCAGGTGATATTTGTAAATAACCTACAGGATTATATTTAAATGCTTTTGGATCACTCTCCCAAACTGATACTGAATGAGCCATCAATTCTCTCATTGCTGGTTGAAAATAATTATTTCTAACTACTCCACATGCAATTCCACTAGCTCCAGCAGCCGTATCTTTTTTTTCTAGAACTACAATGTCTCCTGGATTTTTGTAAGTCTCTGATAACTTCCAAGCAGTGCTTAAACCGTGGATACCCCCACCGATTATTACTACTTTTGCTTTTGTCGGTAATGACATACGCAAACTTTATTTTTCGTGCGACTTAAATATATAGTTTTTTATATATATAAAAAATATAAGTAAAACTTGTATAAATATTAAAAACTCAGATGTTTTAGTGTTTCTATATAATTATTGAACTCGTCAATAAAACTCTCACTTGGTTTAATGTGCTTTTTTCTTTGATCATTTGAGGTTTTTTCTAAAAAGAAAAAACCTTTTTCACAAGCCTCATTTATCATTAAAGCTGACTTTGGACGTGAAGTTTTAAATAGTTTAGTCTTAAGTTCCTCAACAGTAAGATTTTCTTTATATTTATATGCATGCATTACTAAAAGCATCATATGATAATGTGAAGGCGATTTTCTAAAAAAGTAATTACTAGAAGTATGAGAAAGTTTCATCTGATCTTCCCAAAATTCCAATAGATCTTTTGCTGATTTTGGCATCAAGATCTTACTCTTGTTTTCTTTGGATCAAAATGAGGAAAACCAACAACCTTTGCAGAAATTCTTTTTTGATGA
This sequence comes from uncultured Pelagibacteraceae bacterium, assembly GCA_902558225.1. Taxonomy (GTDB): domain Bacteria; phylum Pseudomonadota; class Alphaproteobacteria; order Pelagibacterales; family Pelagibacteraceae; genus Pelagibacter. Next base: position 5,454 of record CACEDG010000020.1, read on the forward strand.
CCATCAATTTTACCAACTTCAACCTCAGTACCTTCTTTGGAGTATTGCGTATCAATCCTGCACAAAGCTATATTTTTATTTAAGATTGTTGACAAACATCCACTAGTTATTACACCCACTTGAGATCTGCCCACGTGCACACAATCACCATGTCCAGCTGCCTCTTTGCCAATAAGTTCTAAACCTACAAGTTTTTTTTGAGGATTAGCTTTTCTCTCTTTCAAAACTTCTTTGCCGATAAAGTCTTCCTCCTTAGTTTTTAATGGCACTGCAAAACCTATGCCAGCCTCAAAGGGATCTTGTTGACCATCAAATTCATTACCAAACAAAATTAAACCAGCCTCAATTCTCAGTTTATCTAAAGCTGCAAATCCAGCGGGTATAAGGCCTTCATTTTTGCCAGCTTCCATAAGTTTATCCCAAACGTCAGAGGCATGTTTTGGATGACACCACACTTCGTAACCAAGTTCACCAGTATATCCTGTTCTTGAAACGATCAATGGAATACCTTGAAGGTTTTCAATTCTACAAATTGTAAATCTGAACCATTCTAATTCATCAATAGATGGTTGAGTTGGTGGAGTAAAAATCAGTTTTTTTAATATCTCTCTACTTTTTGGACCTTGTATGGATACATTACTAATTTGATCAGTCGAATTTTTTACGTTAGCTTTATAGTTTTTCTTTTTAGCTATTTCTTTAAGCCATTCACCGGCATATTCATCTCCACAAATCCATCTAAAACCAGTTTCACTTAATCTTAATAATGTACCATCATCAAACATCATTCCATTTTCATAACACATTGCAGAGTAAACAACTTGTCCAACAGCCAGTTTTTTTATGTTTCTAGTTAGTGTATAGTTCATTAATTCTTCAGCGTCAGGACCTATAATTTCAAATTTTCTTAGAGCAGACAGGTCAATCAGCACTGCTTTTTCTCTGCAAGCATTGTACTCTTCTACAACTCCATGCTTAGTATAATCATTTGGTAGCCAAAATCCTCTAGCATCAATAAAATTTCTTGTAAGCTTAGACGTTTTTTCATGAAACCCAGAATTTCTAGTTAGTTTTTTTTCAGAGTCAGTTTTCATTCTAAAAGCAAATGATTTTGAAAATTCTTTTTTTTTGTCATATGTTCTAACAAAAATATCTGTTGGATTCCATGAATTGCATGCATCTATATCACTAGGACAAGCTGTTGTTCCAATAGTTAAATCTTTTAAAGCTCTAAACATTACATAATCTCCAGGCCTTGCATATGATTCATCTGAAATGACTGAATTTAATCCTGTGGCTGAGGTATTAAAAAATAAATTAATTGCATGCCAACCTTTTTGTTTTTGAACTCCGTACTTAGCCATCGCATTATTGAGGTTATCTGAACAATTAGCATGTCCAAAATAGCCAGCATCTTCATAATATTTTGAGGTACAAGCCAAATTAAATGTATCATGTTTGCCAACTGTATCTCTGATTACCTCAACTAGTGGTTCATGATCAGTGTCATAAAATTTTGAAAATAACCCAGGACCTGGAAAAGTATTTCCCATAAAAGTTCTTGTGGTTTGCCAATCAAGACCTTTTTCAATTTTCTTATCTAGTTTTTTAGTATCAAATGCCACAAAATCAGAACATTGTCTTCCAGCTGGACTTATTACTTGAATAAAATCCCCTTCTTTAACTTCAAATGAAATAGCGCTTTGTCTTTCAATATTTTCCTCATGATTTGGCTCATAAATCGGATCAGGGATTATTGATAATTCTTTATCATTAGTTATTTTATATCTTTTAATAAATAACGTTAAGTCGCTTGATGGATTTTGTTCAGACACTAGCATGTCGTTTTGTGGTGCTGCAAAAATAACATAACATTTATCTTTTGATTTTAATTTAATTTTTTCACCACTTGGAGTTTGTTCATCAAACAGAATTGATGACTTGGATTTATTTATATCTAAATTTCTTTTTTTTAATTGTAGATTTGTAATTAAAGAGCTCTCATCTTTTCCTTTAAGCAATTCCTTAATAAAACTTTTTTTACAATTTTCTTTTTGATTTAAAATTCCAAGTTCAGATTTTCCGTCTTTATCAAAACAAATGATTTCACAGATCTGATTTCCCTCTTCATTAATAATTTCTATTTCATCATCAGGAAATATTTGTAAACCGGTAAGACCACCAGCATTGACGACGTGTCTTTCAACTCCAGGTGGTAAAACATTGAGACCAGGTTCTCTAATATCTAAAGTAGTTTGCGACATTTTTATAAATCTAATTCTATATTATATATAAATCTAGTAGTTGACTATCATTTTACTTAAGCACATACTGATAACACTTAATATTAAGAAAGGGGAATAAATGCGAAAAATAATATCATTAATTTCTGCAGCTATAATCTCAGTAGTAAGTTTTACTGGTTTATCAAATGCAGATAGCAAAAAACCCATCGTTATCCCAACTCATAACTGGTCAAGTCAAATTGTAATGGCTTACGTTATTGGTGGAATAATGGAAAGCATGGGTAATAACGTTAAATACGTAAATGCTGACTCACAAGCAGTTTACGAGTCAATAAGAATTGGTGACGTAACTCTATCTCATGAAGTATGGGAATCAGCTTTTGGTAAATCATTTACAACAGCTTTAGATAAAGGTGGTTTACTTGACTGGGGTGACCATGAAGCAAGAACTCTTGAGGATATGGGATATCCTAATTGGGTTGCTGAAAAGGGCTTATGCCCAGGATTACCAGACTGGACTGCTTTGAAAAACCCAGACTGTGCTAAAAATTTTACAACACCTGACTCTCCGAATGGAAAAGGAAGAATGTTGGAAGGTCCACAAACTTGGCACGGTGACTTAATCCCTCAAAGGGTTGACGCTTTAGGTCTAGGAGATCTTTGGTGGGTTAAATTTGCTGGAAGTGCAGACGCACTTTGGGCAGAGTTAGCAGCAGCTGAAAAAGAAGGTAGAGGAACAATCATTTTTAACTGGACACCTAACTTTACAGATGGTGCTGGATTTACATTTATTGACTTCCCTCCATACACAGCTGGTTGCAGACCAGAAGATGGTGGAGATGGAAAATGTGGTTCTCCAGATGGTTATTTGAAGAAAGCAGTAAACGCTGACTTCCCAAAAACTCATCCAGATGCAGCTAATATGTTTAAAAAACTTTCTTTCTCAACAAGTCAAATTGGAGCAATGGCAGCATTAGTTGACATTGACAAAATGACTCACGAGGATGCAGCTAAAAAATGGCTAAAAGATAACGAGAAAGTTTGGAAAGCTTTTACTAAGTAAGGTCAAGAGCTATTAAATCTTTAAATCTCTCCCAACTTCGTTGGGGGAGATTTTTTTTTAAAACAAATCTTAATGACTAAATATTTTTTAATTATACTAATAAGTTTATCATTCTTTAGTAAAACTTTAGCAAAAGATGTGAGCATAAATGAAAATATTGATCTCGAATTTGTCTGTGACTTAGAGAAAAAAATAGTTAAAAATTCAGAATATAATTATCAAACTTTTTTAGCTAAAGACTTAAATGATAAAAATTTAGATAAATTTAAAATTTTATCAAAAAAACCAGAAACACTTTTTATCAATGGATTATCTCCATTTCTTTCAGACTCAACAAAACTTAATGTTAAAGTAGTAAACAAAGATGTAGTTTTATTTAAATCAATTGATCGTGAAAAAAATTATTCTGAATCCGGTATTATTACAAGGAAAACAGGTGAATTAATTCATGAAATAACGAAAAATATGAAAAGTGAAAACTCTGAAAAATATATTTCTATTTATTTATGCAACAAACAAGACAAAAAAGTATAATTTTTTTTTAATCAATTTTGTGTAAAATATAAGTATGAAAAAATACCTACTATCAATAATTTTAAGTTTATTAATCAGCTCAGTTGCAATAGCTCGGAGCACGGGATGCAAAGAAGGAAATTGTGAAAATGGTTTTGGGAAATGGGTTTACACAGACAAAACTACTTACGAAGGTGAGTGGGTAGGCACAAAGAAAAATGGA
>CACEDG010000021.1 GCA_902558225.1 uncultured Pelagibacteraceae bacterium
ATATCTCAGAAGGTAAACAGCTGGGAATAAAACTTAAAATCATCGAGGAAGAGTGGGTAAAAAATAATTTTCAGATTTCAGATAAGCAGGTTAGTCAAATTATTAACAATTAGATATATTTAACGTCTTTAATCTCAAAATTTTTTACCCCTGCAGGAGTTTTAATTTCAACTAAATCATTTTTATTTTTTCCAATTAAACCTTTTCCAATAGGTGATTGAAAATAAATTAATTTTTGTTTGAGATCAGCTTCATCTTTTCCCACAATTTTGTAATTTATTTTTTCTCCTGTATCTAAATTTTCTAAAAAAACAGTTGAGCCAAAAATAACTTTACCCTCATTATTTAATTTTGTGACATCAATGATGTTAGCTCTGGCAATAATGTCATTTATTTCTGTAATTCTACCTTCGTTGTGTGATTGTTCTTCTTTCGCAGCGTGGTACTCTGCATTTTCTTTTAGATCACCATGTGATCTTGCCTCGGCAATCGCAGCTACAATTTCTGGTCTTTTTTTTTCTTTCAAAAAAATTAATTCTTCTTTAAGTTTTTTTAAACCATTTAATGTGATCGGTTCTTTTTCCATTTTATTTCCATTTTGCTAATGGAGGTAATGACATTAAGATACCTTCGACATTTCCACCAGTTTGTAAACCAAATTTTGTTCCTCGGTCATATAGTAAATTAAATTCTGTGTATCGACCTCTTTTTATGAATTGCAATTCTTTATGTTTTTTGGTCCATTTTTTATTCATTTTTTTTCTAATAATTTTTTCAAAAATAAATTGAAAAGTTACGCCCACATCTCTCACAAATTTAAAATCTTTTTCAAAATTATTTTTTTTATAATCAAAAAAAATTCCCCCTATTCCCCTAGGTTCCTTTCTATGAGGTAGGTAAAAATATTTATCACACCACTTTTTATATTTTGTATAATAATTCTTGCCGTGTTGATTACACATTTTTTCTAAAATTTTATGAAATTCCTTTTTTTCACTATCATCCTTTATTGATGGAGTTACATCCATTCCACCACCAAACCAATCTTGAGTAGTGCATATATATCTTGTATTAAAATGCATGGCTGGGATCATCGGATTTTTCATGTGCATTACAACTGAAATACCAGAGGCCCAAAATCTTGGATCTTTTTTTGCACCTAGTATATTTTTTTGAAATTTTTTTGGGAACTTACCATAAACTTTAGAAAAATTTACACCTACTTTATCGAATATTTTTCCTTTTTCTAGAATTCTAAATTCTCCACCACCTTCGTCTCTTTTTTCACTTCTATTCCAAATAGTTGTTTTAATATTAGCATTTTTTTTTTCAAGATTGACTATGGTATGCCAGATAGCATTTTGTAACATTTTAAACCAATTACTTGTCAGGTCTTTTTTTATTTCTAAATCCATATTAAATTAATTTAGTTTGTTTTAAACTTTCTGCCAATATGATTGCAACCGAAGATGCAATATTAAGGGAGCGTTTGTTACTTTTCATAGGAATTTTCAGTTTATCCTTAATTTTTTTGTGAAAGTCATCTGGAACCCCAGCACTTTCTCTTCCAAAAAGGAGTGTGTCATTCCTTTTAAATTTAAATTTTGTGTAAGAAAGAGGTGCTTTAGTAGTCATGAGAACTATTCTTTGATTCTTTTTAGACTTAAAAAAATCATCCGAATTCTGATAAAATTTTATGTCTTTTTCGTCCATATAATCCATCACGACTCGCTTAAATCTCTTATCACTTAATATAAACCCACATGGCTCAATAATCTCGAGTTTTGCTCCAAGACAAGCACAAGTTCTAATTATCGCTGCAGTATTTTGAGGTATCTCTGGTTCAAATAAAGCAATTTTAGGCCTTAGTTTAGTTAAATTCTGTGTCATTCTTTCAGTAGTAAATTTGAAATTTTATATTATATGAATTCATATATTTAAGTAGAAAAAATCTATATTGAGTATATTTAACTATTACTTATGTCAGAAAAAAAAACCAAGAGAAGAGATTTCTTATTTACAGCCACTTACGCAGTAGGTGTAGTAGGTGTAGGGGCAACAGTCTGGCCGATGATCGATCAGATGAATCCAGATGCCTCTGTCAAGGCTCTTGCTAGCACAGAAGTAGACGTAAGCGCAGTTAACCCTGGAAAAACGATAACTGTATTGTGGAGAGGTAAACCAGTTTTTATTAGAAGAAGAACTCAAGATGAAATTGCAGAAGCAAGGTCTGTTAAACTAGATGATTTGAAACATCCTGAAACTGATGAGGATAGAGCTAAAAACCCTGAGTGGTTAGTAATGCTTGGTGTGTGTACTCATTTAGGATGTGTACCATTAGACCAAAAGGGTGATTACAATGGATGGTTTTGTCCATGTCATGGATCACATTATGATACATCAGGGAGAATAAGAAAGGGTCCTGCACCAACTAATATGGAAATTCCTAAATATGAGTTTGTTGATGCAAACACAATTAAGATTGGATAAATAAAATTATGAGTGACCACGAATACATACCTAAGTCAAAAGTTGGAAAATGGTTTAATGATCGTTTACCATTGTTAACATTAGCAAATCATTTAACAGATTATCCTACACCTAAAAATTTAAATTATTGGTGGACATTCGGAGGCATACTTACTTTTTGTTTAATCACACAAATTGTAACAGGTTTAGTATTAGCTATGCACTACATTGCTCATGCTGACATGGCTTTTGATAGTGTTGAGCATATAATGAGAGATGTTAATTACGGTTGGTTAATAAGATATATACATGCAAATGGTGCATCAATGTTTTTCTTAGCAGTATACATTCATATATTTAGATCTTTATTTTATGGTTCTTATAAATCTCCACGGGAAATTATTTGGATAATCGGAATAATAATTTATTTATTAATGATGGCTGCAGCATTTATGGGATATGTGCTACCATGGGGACAGATGAGTTTTTGGGGTGCAACAGTTATCACAAACTTATTTAGTGCGATACCCCTGGTCGGTGAAGGTATAGTAACATGGTTATGGGGTGGATATTCAGTTGATAATCCAACTCTGACAAGGTTTTTTACTCTTCATTATTTAATTCCTTTTTTAATACTTGGGTTAGTGGTTCTTCATATTTGGGCATTACACGTTCCTGGTAACAACAACCCAGTTGGTATTGATATTAAAAAACCATCAAAAGATACAGTTCCATTTCATCCTTACATCGTAATCAAAGATGGTTTTGCGTTATTGATGTTTATGATCGTTTTTGCTTTCTTTGTTTTTTATACACCAAATATTCTTGGCCATGCTGATAATTATATAGAGGCGGATCCTCTAGTCACACCAGCTCATATCGTACCTGAATGGTATTTATTACCATTTTATGCAATTTTAAGATCAGTGCCTGATAAACTTTTAGGTGTTGTTGCAATGTTATCTGCAATTTTAATTTTAGCTGCTCTTCCATGGCTAGATACATCAAAAGTTAGATCCGCAGTATTTAGACCATTGTATAGACAATTTTATTGGATCTTAGTAGCAGATGTTTTAATTTTAGGCTATGTGGGAGCAATGCCTGCAGAAGGTTTATACTTATTAATTGCTAGAGTTGCTACAGCATATTATTTTTTACACTTTTTAGTTATACTTCCAGTTTTAGGACTTAAAGAGAAAACCGTGCCAGTGCCACTAAGTATAACAGAACCCATACTTGGAGGTTCTCCAAATTTAGCCACAGCTAAAAATAAAGAGAGTTTAAACAATTAAGTGAAGAGTTTTTTTAAATTTTTAATCTTATTATTCGCTTTTCTTGGGACATCATTTAATTCAAATTCTGCTGAAAAAGTTGAATATTTGAAGACTGATTGGAGTTTTAAAGGTCTTTTTGGTAAATTTGATAGAGGATCACTGCAAAGAGGGTATCAAGTTTACACAGAAGTATGCTCGTCTTGCCATTCTATGAAATATTTAAGTTATAGAAACTTAGCAGAGAAAGGTGGACCAGAATTTACAATTGAACAAGCAAAAGCTATTGCAGCATCTTTTGAGGTAAAAGATGGGCCTAATGCTGACGGCGATATGTTTACTAGACCAGGAAAGTTATCAGATAAATTTGTAATGCCTTACGAAAATGTTAAAGCCGCTCAAGCAGCAAATGGTGGTGCTTATCCTCCAGACATGTCTGTTTTAGTAAAAGCAAGAGGGGGAGGGGTAGATTATATTTATTCTCTTTTACAGGGGTATGAAGACCCACCAGCTGGAATTTCTTTAGACGATGGCGTCTATTACAACAAATATATGTATGGGAATAAAATTAAGATGGCAAACCAACTATCTGATGGACTTGTAGAGTATGCTGATGGAACAACTGCATCAGTTGAGCAAATGTCCAAAGATGTTACAACATTTTTGATGTGGGCAGCAGAGCCACATTTAGAGGCACGACACCGAATGGGTTTCAAAGCAATTGTTTATTTAATTATTCTTACTGCCCTTGTGTACTTTAGTATGAAAAGAATTTGGTCACGTATTGAAACGGAAGTTTAAAACATCACCATCTCTGACTATATACTCTTTTCCCTCTAACCTCATTTTGCCGTTTGTTTTTGAATTCACCCAACCATTGTTTTCAATAAAATCCTCATAGGATACTGTCTCAGCTCTAATAAATCCTTTCTCAAAATCAGTATGAATTTCACCCGCGGCCATAGGCGCTGTGCAGTTTTTTTGTATTGTCCATGCTCTAGTTTCTTGTGGACCGGATGTAAAATAAGTGTCTAATTCTAAAATTTTGTATCCTTTCTGTATCAACATGTTTAGTCCCGTCTTTTCTAAACCAATCATTTGCATATAGTTTGCCTTCTCTTCTTTTTCTAATTCGTTTATTTGATTTTCTATGTCAGCAGAGACAATTAAAGTATTATCATTACCGTATTTCTCAATGAATGATTTTGTATATTCATTTCCTGTTTTGATACTTTTTTCATCAACATTACAAACATATATTTTAGGTTTTAAGCATAATAAACCACTTTGATTTAGCTGTTTTTTACTAAATTGAGATCGTAAAACTGAAAACTCTTTGTTGTTATTTATACAATCTAATGCAAGTTTGAGTATTTCTATTTCTTCCTCGTTGATATTTTTCTTATTGTTTTTTTCTAATCTTTTTTCAATAGACTCAAGATCAGATAGCATCATTTCAGTCTCAATAATATCTAGGTCTCTTATTGGGTCTACTGATGGATTTACATTTTGAATATCGGCTGAGTCAAAACACCTAATCATATGTATAATCGCATCTACTTCTCTAATATGGGAAAGAAATTTATTTCCTAAGCCTTCGCCTTTAGATGCACCTTTAACGAGACCGGCAATATCAACAAATGATATAGTTGTATTAATAATTTTTTTTGATTGTGAAATTTTTGCTAATTTTTCTAATCTTTCATCCGGCACAGGAACAATACCAATATTTGGATCTATAGTGCAAAATGGAAAGTTAGCAGCTTGTGCTTTACTTGAATTTGTTAGGGCGTTAAATAGAGTTGATTTACCAACATTGGGTAAACCAACTATTCCACATTTAAAACTCATTATTTATTATTAACAGTGCTAGAAAACAAATCTAATTTTTTATCAACTAATATCGTAATTGATTCATTTATATTTTTTGAAATTTTTTGAATTCCTAAAGTCTCTTCTTCGTCAAAATTTTGTAGTACGTAATCAGCAGTATTAATACTTCCTTTTGGTTTTCCAATACCTATTCTCACTCTAGAGTAATCTTTACCAATAAATTTATCTATTGAGGATATTCCATTATGCCCTGCGCTTGATCCACCAAATTTTGCTTTTATTTTTCCAAACTCCAAATCTAAATCATCATGAAAAACTATTACATCTTCGGCATCAATTTTGAAATATTCGATTAATTCCCTTATACAAATACCTGAGTTGTTCATAAATGTTAATGGTTTGATCGCATAAACTTTTTTATTTCCAATATTTCCAGTCGTAAGCAAACCTTTAAATTTAGGCTTTTGTTTTGAAAGACCAAATTCTTTGTTAATAGAATCTATAATCTTAAAACCAACATTGTGTCTGTTGTTTTCGCTATCTGGTGTTGGATTTCCCAGGCCTACAAATAAAAGCATAAATTAGTGGATAATGAATTTCAAATTTGATTATTTATTTCTTTTCTTCAGAAGGTTTCTTATCTGCAGCTTTTTTATCGTCACCATCTTTCTTATCACCCTCAGCTGGTTTGTCTCCATCTGCTGAAGCCGCTGCTTCTGCCCCTTCAGTTCCCTCTGCACCTTCTGTTGCCTCTGCCTCAGCTGGTTTTTCTGGTTCTTTCATAACTGTCGGTGCAGCTAATGTTGCAATTACGAAATCTCTTCCTTGAATAGTAGGTGTTACCTCAGAGTCGAGTTTAACTGATGAAATTTTAAAACTTGAACCAATATCTACACCATCAAGATCTAAAGTAAGATTTTCAGGAATTTTTTCGCTTGGACACTTTAATTCAACTTTTCTTCTAACAATGTTTAAGACCCCACCTCTTTTTAAGCCAGGAGACTTTTCATGATTTATAAAATTTACTGGCACTTCAATCTTAATTTTTACACCAGGTACTACTCTTAAAAAGTCTACGTGATTAGGTTCGTCACTTAAAATGTCATATTTTACCTCTCTTGGTAAAACATTTTGAGACTTACCATCAACACTTAAAGTAATTATATTTGATAAAAAGTTTTCTTTTTCAATTAATGTTTTAAGTAATTTCTTTGAAATGGATATTTTTTGATTTTCATTTTTGCCACCATAAATAATAGCGGGGACATTTCCACTATTTCTGATAGCATTAAGTTGTCCCTTAGTCTTATCAGTTCTAATGTTTGCTTCTAATGAAATCATAAGTCACAGGTTTTTAACTTATGTTGATAAATAATCAAGGTAATTATTTAAATAAATCTGAAACTGAAGTTGAGTTAGAAATTCTTTTTATTGCTTCTCCCATAAGGGCAGAAATTGGTAAAACTTCAATATTTTTAACATTTTTTGTTTTTTCTCTATTATCTATTGTATCTGTAATAACTAAATTTTTAATAACTGAATTTTTAATTTTCTTAACTGCATCTCCACTTAAAACACCATGAGTAATATAAACATATACCTCTTTCGCACCTCTTTGTTTAAGTGCTTTTGCGGCATTAACAATAGTGCCACCAGAGTCAATTATATCATCAACCAATATACATGTCTTACCTTTTACATCCCCAATAACGTTCATTACTTGTGATTGACCAGGTTTTGGTCTTCTCTTATCTACAATAGCCAAACCAATATTCAAAATTTTACCAAGTGCTCTCGCTCGCTCCGTTCCACCAACATCTGGGGCAACACAGATTAAATTTTTATTTTTGATCTTTTTTTTAACGTGTCGTGCAAAGATTGGAGTAGAAAAAAGGTTATCTACGGGGATATCAAAAAACCCTTGAATTTGACCAGCATGAAGATCAACTGTCACGACTCTATCAGCTCCTGCCTTTGTTATTAAATTTGAAACAAGCTTTGCTGATATAGATGTTCTTGGAACAACTTTTCTATCCTGTCTTGCATAACCAAAGTAGGGAATAACAGCAGTTATATTTTTTGCTGAAGATCTTTTTAAAGCATCAATACATAAAAGTAATTCCATTAAATTATCATTTGCTGGTGAGGAAATTGATTGAATTATAAAAATGCTATTCCCTCTTATATTTTCATTTATCTCAATGTAAATTTCTCCATCTGCAAACTTTCTTATACTAGAATTGACAAGTTTAGATTTTAAATATTTAGCAATATTTTTACTTAGAATTTTATTACTATTTCCAGTTAATAATTTCATTGAAAAAATTTAATTAATCATAATTATTGATATATTTCTACCATAATCAGCATGTTTTAATTTTAAAGACCGCCTAGCGCTAAAAAAATTATTTTTAATATTATATGTATCAATATTTAACATATCAATTTTATTGATTTTGTTTAATTTAAGTTGAGATTTAACATAATCTGGTAAATTAAAATAAATCAAATTATTTACATTTTTAAAGAAAATTTTGTTTTTTTTATGTTTTTTTATAAACTTATTTTTGAAATCTTCTCCAACATTATAATTTTTTTGACCAATGCATGGTCCTATCGAAACAGTTATATTCTTAGTCTCACAACCTTTTTTAAGCATAAACTTTATTACGTTATTAATTATACCTTTAAAAGCCCCCTTCCACCCAGCATGTATAGCTGCAATTATTTTTTCTTTGCTGTCATATAGTAACAAAGGAACACAATCAGCTGTCAAAACAGCAATAGGAAGTCCTTTCTGATTTGTAATAATTGCATCAGCTTTAATTTTTTTTTTTATCAAATTTCGATTTTTATTAAGATATAAAAATTTACCACTGTGTATTTGATTTACTAAAAAAATCTTTTGGGCCTTTTTGCCGATCTTTCTTCTTACTATTTCTAAATTTTTATCAATACTTTTTTTGCTATCTTTTGATCCAGGTCCACAGTTTAAGCTTTTGTAAATTCCTTTTGATACACCACCATTTTTATTAAAGAAACCATGGTTGATATTTTTGAATTTGAGTAATTTTTTTGAAGTAATCAGTTTTAAAATCCCAAATTAAATCTATTTTTTTTATTTTTTATAAACATTACTTTAAACAAATTTCCCATTTGTTCTTGATGAATAAGTCTTTTTAATCTGTAATACATATCTGCTTTTTTTTTAAAATTGTAATTTTTAGATATTATTTCAGCCCTCTCATTAATCCCCATTCTTGTTAGAAAGTTTTTTTGAGTAGTTAAATTGTGGTTGAGACCCCCTAAGTTATCAATAATTTTTTGAAATAATTTAAAATTTATATTATGTGTAATATCTGATTTACCAATATTTTTTAATATATTGGTATATTTATGCTTAATAACTCCCTGAATTGTATTTTTCATTTTATTTTCATTATAACCATAATCTATTATTAGAAAGCCGCCTGAATTTTTTTTGATTATTTTTCCCACATCTTTCAAATATTTTGCACCCAGCTCAGAGTATTCAATAAAATTTTGATTTTGAGATAATTTTAAATCAATTTTCTTTTCATAATCTTTAATATTAATTTTTCTCTCTTTGAATTGAGCATCTTTGTTATCTTTTAACCTGACAAATTTTTCAAACCACAAATTATTTTTTTTCATAAATTGTTTAATTGCTAACGCATCAAAAAATTCATTGGCAACGAATATACTTGGAATATTTTTTAATTGTGTGATTTTTTTTGCCCAAACAATTCTGTTTTTTAGCAATTTTTTTTTTTGAATATTTATCAATGAAGAACTTTTTTCGTGAATAATAAAATTACAAGATTTGAAAAAAATTGGGA
>CACEDG010000022.1 GCA_902558225.1 uncultured Pelagibacteraceae bacterium
GTTTATGGTTGTACCTCAGGAACAATAGCTGCTGGATTTGAGTCAATTGAAAAAAAAGTTAAAGCAGCAAAACCCAAAGCAAAATTGACAACGCCTAGTTCAGCAACAATAAAAGCATTTAAAAGATTAAATGTAAAAAAATTGAGTATTTTTACTCCTTATAGCAAAACATTAAATGATGAAATTGTAGATTTTTTTAGAAATGAAAAATTTGATGTTGTATCGAATTCATATTTAGATATTGCAGCTGACTATGATATTGGAAAAGTTGATCAAGATTTTTTATTTGAAACTCTATCTAAAATGGAAATTACTGATGCCGACGTTTTATTTATTTCGTGTACGGCCTTACCTGTCCTTGATATAATTGAAAAATTAGAAAAAAAATTAAATAAACCTGTATTATCAAGTAATCAAGCTTTGATTTGGGACGCTTTAGAAAAGGTTGGTAAAAATAATGATATTAAAGGATTAGGAAAATTATTCTCTAATGATTGATTATGCTATTTAATAAAGAAGAATATAAGCAAAGACTTAAAAAAGTTCAAAAAATGATGCATAAAAAAGGTATAGAGCTTTTAATATCCCATGACACTAATAACATAAATTACTTAACAGGTTATGATGCGTGGTCTTTTTATTATGCACAATGTGCTATAGTTCATATAAATGCAGATGAGCCAATATGTTTTGTTAGAGCACAGGATGCTGGTGGAGCTTATATAAAATCATATGTAAAAAAAGAAAATATTATTGTCTATGACGAACATTACATCCATACTTGGCCAAAGCATCCTTATGATTATTTAGTAAAAATAATAAAAGATAAAAAATGGGATAAGCTTTCGATTGGATTAGAAATGGATGCACATTATTTCACCGCTTTTTGTTATGAAAAAATTAAACAAGGCCTACCTAATGCTAAAATTAAAGACTCAGATAGATTGGTAAACTGGGCAAGATTAGTAAAATCAGAAACAGAAATAAGTTTTATGAAATCTGCTGCTAAAATCTCAGAAATTGGAATGAAAACTGCTTATGATGTAATTGAACCAGGGGTAAGGCAATGTGATGCGGTAGGTGAAATACAAAAAGCTTTGTTTTATGGAACTTCAGAGTTTGGTGGAGAATATTCAAGTATTGCAACACTACTACCAACTGGAAAAGGAACTTCAGCATCACATTTAACTGCTACACAAGATAAATTTATTGATGGTGAAGCAACAATTATTGAATTATCTGGTGTTTATAAAAGATATCACGCACCTATGGCAAGAACAGTGTTGTTAGGAAAACCTGACAAAATTAAAATTGATACTATGAAAAAAACTATTGAAGCCCTTCAGGCTGGAATTGATGCAACAAAACCTGGCAATAAAGTTGATGATGTTGCCCAAGCATTTTGGAAAGTATTAGATAAATACGGTATAGAAAAAAAATCTAGAACTGGTTACTCAATCGGAATAGGTTATCCGCCTGATTGGGGAGAGCATACTCTTAACATATATAAAGGAGACATGACTTTATTAGAACCTAATATCTGCTTTCATATGATTGCAGTAATGCAATTTGGAGATTGGGGGGTTGAAGCATCTGAAGCAATTCGTGTGACTGAAAAAGGATCAGAATTATTTTGTAATTTATCTAAAGAACTTCACGTCAAAAGCTAATTATTAATGGTTGATATTTATTCTCACAAATGTTTTAAATTCATCTTAATTTATGTCGGTAAATAAAGAATTCGTTAAATTTGATAAAGTTGATAAAAGTTATGACGGTAAAGTTTTAGTCGTCAAAGATCTTCAATTAGATATTGCAGAAGGTGAATTCATTACAATGTTAGGACCCTCTGGCTCTGGTAAAACAACTTGTTTAATGATGTTAGCTGGATTTGAAACTCCTACTAACGGTGAAATATATTTAGATGGAAATGCTATTTCAAGTATACCACCGCATAAAAGAGGAATTGGAATGGTTTTTCAAAACTATGCTTTATTTCCACATATGACAGTTTACGAAAATTTGGCATTTCCATTAAGAGTAAGAAAAATTCCAAAAGATGAGGCTGATAAAAAAATTGATAAAGCACTATCTATGGTTTCTCTCCAAGGTTTCGCTTCAAGAATGCCTGGACAATTATCAGGTGGTCAACAACAAAGGGTAGCAGTGGCTAGATCTTTAGTATTTGACCCACAATTAGTTTTGATGGATGAACCATTGGGTGCTTTAGATAAAAATTTAAGAGAAAGTATGCAATATGAAATAAAACATATTCATGAAAGTATTGGAGTAACAGTTGTATATGTTACTCACGATCAAAGTGAAGCTTTAACAATGTCAAATCGTATCGCAGTGTTTAATGATGGAAAAGTTCAGCAACTTTCTAGTCCAGATGAATTATATGAGAAACCAGTTAATTCTTTTGTGGCAGAGTTTATTGGAGAGAATAATACTTTTACTGGTGAAGTTTCAGAAATATCTGGTCAAAAATGTAAAGTTAAACTTTCTAATGCTGAAATAATGGCAAATCCAATATCTGTAAAATCAAAAGGGGAAAGAACCAAAGTATCCCTAAGACCTGAAAGAGCTTTGATAAATCCAAAAGATAAAATGGATAATATTCATAATGGTAAAATTGAGGAAGTTATTTATCATGGAGATCATACCAGGGTTAGGATTAATCTTTTGGGAAACCCAGAATTTATTTTAAAAGTTCCAAACAGTTCAGCAAATCTTGATATTAAATTAGGAAATGAAATTAAGATTGGCTGGAATAGTGAAGACGCCCGAGCATTAGACCCAAAATAACCATCGTAGAACTATTATAGAATAAGTAAAAAAGGGCTGTTGACTCTCACTCCTGAAGTTGTTTTAATTTGATTTATAAAAACGTTTAAACGGAGGAAAAATGAAAAAACTAAGTAAAATATTACTAGCTATTTCTTTTGTACTTTCACTAACTACTTCAGCATTTGCAACAACAGTAACTGCAGTGTCTTGGGGTGGGGCTTATACTGAGTCTCAGAAGTTAGGTTATGGTGATCCAACTGCTAAAAAACTGGGCATTAACATTGCTTGGGTTGACTATTCAGGTGGTTTATCAGAAATTAAAGCACAAAAAGAAGCTGGAAAGATCACGTGGGATATAATGGACGTGTTCGCAATGGATACTATTACTGGATGTGATGAAGGATTATTTGTTGAATTTGATTTTGACAAAGACTTCCCACCAGCTCCAGATGGAACTCCAGCAAGTAAAGATTTCTTTACTGCAAT
Source organism: uncultured Pelagibacteraceae bacterium (assembly GCA_902558225.1). GTDB lineage: Bacteria > Pseudomonadota > Alphaproteobacteria > Pelagibacterales > Pelagibacteraceae > Pelagibacter. The sequence continues at coordinate 3,277 of CACEDG010000022.1, forward strand.
GCCAAGTAAGTGTGCTGTAGGAAATATTTTATATTCTTGGAACTACGCTTATAACACTAACAATGTTAAAGGTACGCCAAAGACTATCAAAGATTTCTTTAACACAAAGAAATTCCCTGGAAAAAGAGCTATCTACAAAAGCGCTCTAACTAATTTAGAGATTGCTTTAGCTGCAGATGGTATCAAGCCAGGAAAAGGCGGAGCAAAAATCTATAAAGCTTTAGAAACAGAAAAAGGTGTTGAAAGAGCAATGAATAAGATCAAAAAATTATGTACAGATCCTAAAGGTGGATGTGTATTTTGGTCTGCAGGTGCTCAACCACCAGAACTGTTAGTATCAGGTGAAGTAGTAATGGCTACTGGTTGGAATGGTAGATTCTTCAATGCTGAAATTGGAGAAGGTGCACCAATCAAACAAGTTTGGGATGGCCAAGGTCTTGACTACGAATATTTCGTGCAAGTTAAAGGTGGACCAAACGATGCTAATGGTATGGCTAAAAAAGCTTTAGCTATGATGACTAGTTCTGAAATGTTAGCAGGAAGTGCTAAATACATTGCATATGCTCCTTGGAGAAAATCTTCAATTGGTATTATGGAAAAAGGTGAGCCTTGGTATAAAGATGGTAAGACAAACATGGTACCACAGATGCCAACTGCACCGGCTAACACTAAAAACTACTTCCTAGTAGATCCAATTTTCTGGGCTGATAACGGAACAGAGCTTGGTGAAAAATGGGAAGCTATGAAAGCTGGTCTATAATTTAAGTTTTAAAGAACTAAATTATATATTATAATTTAAGGGCGGTTATTTATAACCGCCCTTTTTATTTATGAGCTCAGAAACAAAACAAATCTTAACTACAGACGGAATACCCTTAGAGGTTAGTCTAAAAAAAGCGGAAAAAAAGAATAAGATCAAAGCTTTCTTGCTCGTTGCTCCTTTATTATTTTTTTTAATTATCACTTATGTTTTTCCAATAGGTGATATGTTGTTCAGAAGTGTTGATGATAAAATGGTAACACAAATGTTACCCAAAACATTTAAAGCAATGGAAAACTGGGATGGTCAAGAATTACCCGAGGAAGAGGTTTTTGCAGCTTTTCATGAAGATTTTATAAAATTAGTAGAAGATAAACGTGAAGGTAAATTATCTACACAGTTAAATTACACTAAAAATGGATTTAAAAGTATTATTAAAAAATTAAGAAGAGCATCTAAAAAATTTGAAGAGGGAAACTATAAAGAGCAAATTATGTCAGTTCATAAAAGATGGGCTGATGTTGAGTACTGGAGAGCAATCCAAAGAAGAGCCCCTGAATTTACAGGTCAAAAATATTTAAAAGGAATGGATATGTATGTAAATGAGGAAGGGAAAATAGTAAGCGTTGAAGAAGATAGGAGAATTCACAGAGTATTATGGTTAAGAACTCTGGAGATTGCATTCTTTGTGACGGTCTTTTGTTTTTTGATGGCTTATCCAATAGCTCATTTGTTAGCTACTCTGCCAATGAAATATAGTAATTTATTAATGATCTGCGTACTGTTGCCGTTCTGGACTTCATTACTTGTAAGAACTGCCAGCTGGATGATTTTGTTACAACAACAAGGTATCGTAAATGATTTCTTTGTTGGAATAGGATTAGTAGCTGACGATAATAGGCCTGAGATGATGTACAACAAGACAGGAAGTTATGTTGCAATGACACAAATCTTACTACCATTCATGGTACTCCCATTATACAGTGTAATGAAAACTATCTCACCAAGCTTAATGAGAGCTGGAAAATCACTAGGCGGTACACCGTTTGTAGCATTTTGGAAAGTTTATTTCCCACTGACGATCCCTGGCATAGGTGCAGGTTGCCTACTAGTATTCATTTTAGCGATTGGTTATTACATTACACCAGCCTTAGTTGGTGGTGCATCTGGGACTTTAATCAGTAACCAGATCGCCTTTCATATGAAAAGTACCCTTGACTGGAGTTTTGCATCTGCAATGGGACTAATGCTGCTGAGTGGGGTATTGGTGATTTATTGGCTTTATAACAAAATAGTTGGAATTGATAACATTAAATTGGGATAATTAGGATGGCATTACCAAAATATACTGAACCACATTATAGAATTTGGCATTATATTTATTTAACAATTTGTGGGGCAGTTTTCTTTTTTCTAATTGCCCCTTTATTTGTAATCTTTCCATTATCTTTTAACGCAGAAGAATTTTTAAGTTTCTCTGATGGGATGAAAAGGCTTGATCCAGATGCTTTTTCTTTGAGATGGTATAAAGATATGATCTATGGGACTAAAAATCCTTGGGGATTAGCTGCTAAGAATAGTTTTATTATCGCAATTTTTGCAACAATAGGTTCAGTAATACTAGGAACAGTTGCTGCCTTAGGTTTGAGTAGTAGGCACATGCCTTACAAAGGTTTGATAATGGCTGTTTTAATTTCTCCTATGATCGTACCTTTAATTATTTCAGGTGTTGCAATATTTTTCTTTATGGCAAAAGCTGGTTTGGCAGCAACCCATACAGGTATTGTTCTTGCCCATATTATTTTAGGAACACCATTTGTTGTTATCACGGTTACTGCTACACTCTCAGGATTTGATCACAGTGTAACTAGAGCTGCTGCAAGTTTAGGTAGTGATCCAGTAAATACTTTTATGAAAATTACGTTGCCACTAATATTACCAGGAGTTATTTCAGGTGGATTATTTGCTTTTGTGACTTCATTTGATGAAGTTGTTGTTGTTTTATTTTTAGCAGGATTAGAAAATACAACTATTCCAATTCAAATGTGGACAGGTTTAAGAGAACAATTAAGTCCAACAATTCTAGCAGTTGCGACTTGTTTAATTATACTATCAACATTAATACTAGTAACCGCTGAGCTTTTAAGAAGACGATCAGAGAGGCTTAGAGGGATTAATCGATAGTAAAATAATCAAATGAAAATTAAGAATGTAGTAGTTATTGGATCAGGTACAATGGGTAGCGGTATAGCTGCTCATCTATGTAATGCCAATATCCCTGTCACACTTTTAGATTTAAAAACTGAAATAAGTCAAAATGCTAGAGAACGAATTCACAAATCAAGACCACCTTTATTAATTGATAAAACCAAAATTGATAATATTAAAGTTGGAAATATATCTGATGATTTCGATGTAGTTAAAGATGCTGATTGGATTGTCGAGGCAGTGGTTGAGAGAATTGATATAAAACACCAAATTTACGAGAAAATTTTTAAAAGTAGGAAAGATGGAGCAATAGTTTCATCAAACACTTCCTCAATCCCAATCAAAGTTTTATCTCAAAATTTAAATAAAGATCAAAAAAAAGATTTTTGTATCACACATTTTTTTAATCCAGTTAGATATATGGGTCTTCTTGAAATAGTTAAGAATGAGGACAATGATTTAAATAAAATCAATCAATTAAAAGAATTTTGTGAAGTTGAGTTAGGTAAAGGAGCAATTGTTTGTAATGATACCCCTGGTTTCCTAGGAAATAGGGTAGGTGTGTATGCAATGCAAATTGCAATGACTGAAGCATTTAAGATGAAACTTTCTGTTGAGGAAGCAGATGCAATCTTTGGAAGACCTATGGGTATACCTAAAACAGGAGTTTTTGGATTATATGATTTAATTGGAATAGATTTAATGGCAGATGTTTTAAAAAGTTTTATCAAAGAACTTCCAAAATCTGATGAGTTCCATGAGGTTGCCAAAGAAATTCCTCTAGTAAAAAAATTGATTGAAACTGGATATACGGGAAGAAAAGGCAAGGGCGGCTTCTATAGAATGAGGAAGACTGATAGTGGAAAAATTATGGAAGCTATTAATCTTGAAACTGGCGAGTATTCAACAAGTCAAAAAATAGATATTAAGTCTGATAAAGTAGATTTAAAGGCTCTGATTAATAGAAATGATAAGTATGGAGACTATGCTTGGTCAGTACTATCCAAGATAATAAAATATGCTTCATCACTAGTTCCTGCGATTACCAAAGAATTTAATGACATAGACGAGGCAATGAGACTTGGATTTAATTGGGCGAAAGGACCTTTTGAGATGTTAGAAGAAATTGGTGTTAAAAATTTCTTTGATAAAGTTGATGAATATAAAGGTAATAATTTTTTAGAAAACCTATCTAATTCTAAAGATGAAAATTTTTATGGTGAAAGGCAAAAATATACATCGATTGAAACTTTAGGTAAGATTAAAAAAACTGCCTCAAGTATTGATGGCAACAGTTCAGCTTCAATTTATAGATTTAAAGATTTTAATATTGTTGAGTTTACAACTAAAGCTAATGCGCTCGATTATGACTCAATGGATGCTCTTAAGAAAGCAACTGATAAACCTTTAATAATAATTAATGAAAGTATGCAATTTTCTGCTGGTGTTAACCTGACTTATACAATGGAATTTGCAAATAAAAATGATTTTAAATCGATAGAAAAATTTATTAAATATTTTCAAGAAACTTGCAAACATCTAAAGTATTCTAAATACCCGGTAATATCTGCTCCATCAGGTTTAACTTTGGGTGGAGGTTTTGAAGTTTTAGTACAAAGTAATTTCGTAGCCTCGCATACAAATATTGTAATCGGATTAGTAGAAACTATTGTTGGATTAATTCCAGCTGGAGGTGGATGTAAAGAAATGCTAGCTAGATGGTTAAATACTGAAGAGGCTAAGAAGGATCCAAAATATGCACCTTTAAAAGTATTTGATATAATTGGCTATGGTAGAACAGCTACGTCTCCAGTTGAGGCAGAGCCTTTGAAATACTTATTACCTGAAAATAAAAGAATTATGAATAGAAATAGTTTGCTTGAAGTATCGAAAAAAATCTTAAATGAAAACAAGGACTTTAAAGCACCAAATGAGCTTACATTTAATTTACCTGGTAAATCAGTTATTGATGATATGAACAAAATTTTGGAAAAACTTTACAATGATAAAGTTATATTGGACCATGGTTTGACGGTAGCAAAAGAATTAGCTCATGTATTAAGTGGTGGTGAAACTACCAAAGATAAAACTCTTACAGAGGATGATTTGTTTAAATTGGAACTAGAAGCTTTTATGAGATTAATTGAGACTAAACAAACTCAAGATAGAATTAAACATACTCTTGCCACCGGTAAACCTTTAGTTAATTAAATAATCTAAGAGTATTTATAAAGTCAGGCCTTAAAACATATTCAGATTTATCTAAGTGTTTAATTTTTTCTAAAGCTTCTAAGCCAAATATTACTTTTCCTATGGGTGTGTATTCTCCTTCATACAAAGGTTCATCCTGAAGAATTATAAAAAATTGGCTGTCCTCAGTATCATATTTTAAAGATCGAGCTAATCCCACACTTCCTTTGGTGTATTTAAAATCCTTATCAACTTCAGATTTGATTGTACCCAACCCAGATTTTCCAGTTCCAATTTTTCCATAATCAATGTTTCCTTTTTTTCCAAATTCTACATCACCAGCTTGTACAAGTTTATCTTTAATGACCCTATGAAATGCTACATCATCATAGGCATTAGATTTAATCAATGTCTTAAATCTCTCTACTCCATTTGGAGATATATCTGGATATAATTCTATAATTACATTTCCACACTCAACATTTAGAATTGCTATGTTATTTGGACTTTCAAAATTAATTTTATTTGGGTCATAACTCTTAACAAATAAACATTTATCTTTTAACAAAACAAAAGAGGTAATTGAAAATAAACCTAAAATTACAACAAATATAAATATTATTTTTTCAGATTTTGAAGCTTTTATCTTTTCAATCATAAAATAAAATTTTCATCTATTTTTAGGAGTCCTTTTTTGATGAATTCAATCTTTTTTTGAAGAATAGGATCAACCGTTGCAGGTAAATTTCCATACATTAAATGAGAAAATACCTCAGCCATATCCTCAGATGCGGTGGATCGTGAGTATTCAGTAATAAAACCAGCTGTATTAGAATATGTTTCTAATCCTATTTTTTTAGTACACGTAGAACATTCTGCATAATTGAACTCTTTAGGATTAAAACTAGACCAAATTTTTTGGTTAAATATATCTTTGAAACTATCATTAATTATGTGGAACACTTCGTGATGTAACACTCTTTCAAAATATTTATC
>CACEDG010000023.1 GCA_902558225.1 uncultured Pelagibacteraceae bacterium
AACTTAAAAAATTTAAGAATAGTAAAACTCTTTCTGAAGCTGTAAAAGATTAAATAAAATGAACTTTGAAGATAAAATTAATGAATTAAAGATAAAACTTCCCGAGGCAGCAGATCCGGTAGGTTCCTATGTTGCTACAAAAATTTCTGATAAAATGCTTTTTATATCTGGACAAATATCAATCAACGAAAAAGGTGAGTTAATAAAAGGTAAACTAGGTAAAGATCTAGATACAGAAGCTGGATATAACGCTGCTAGAAGATGTGCTTTAAGTATAATTGCACAAGTTAAGAAAGCTTGTAATGATGATTTATCTAAAGTTAAATCATGTATTAAATTGACAGGATTTGTAAATTCTACTGATGATTATATAGAACAACCAAAAGTTATAAATGGTGCATCAGATTTAATTGCAACTTTTTTTGGTAATTCTGGAACACACACAAGAGCAGCAATTAGTACAAATAGTCTCCCATTAGGTGTTGCTGTTGAAGTTGATGCTATTTTTGAATTAATTTAACTTATCATCTACCAACCCCACAATAAGTTATTTTTGATTTTTTCATTTTTAATGGAGAATAGATATTTCTCATATCGTAGATTTTGAAATTTTTTTTCTTTACTAATTTTTTAAAATTCAACAATTTAAAATCATTCCATTCTGTATGTAAAACAATCAGATCAGACTTATAGCAAGCTAAGGATATGTTTTTGCAATATTCAACATTTTTTAAATTTTTAAATTCATTTTTTTTACCTGTTGGATCAAAATACCTTATATGACATTTTTTTTTACTGAGATATTTAATCATAGGGATACTTGAAGCTTCACGCATATCATCAGTATTGGGTTTAAAGGTTACACCTAAAAAAGTAATGATCTTATTATTCAAATTGTTATTTAATAAGGTTAAGATTTTTTTTGTTAATAAAAATTTTCTTTTTTCATTAGAATTAACAACACTTTTTACTATCGACAAATCTATCTTAAATTTTTTACCAGTATCAACTAAAGCTCTTGTATCTTTTGGAAAACAAGATCCACCATAAGCAGGACCTGCTCTAAGAAATCTATCACCAATACGCTGGTCTGATCCCATTCCTAAAGAAATGTCTTTAATATCTACACCAGTTTTCTCACATAAGTTTGCAATTTCATTTATAAATGAAATCTTTGTTGCTAAAAAAGCATTAGAGGCATATTTAATTAATTCTGCTCCTCTACGTGACGTATTAAAATATCTACTATTTTTTTTAATTATGGGCATGTAAAGAGATTTCATTATTTTATTAGCTTTTTTGCTGTCAGTTCCAATAATTACTCTATCAGGATAAATAAAATCTCGAATTGCCTCACCTTCCCTTAAAAACTCTGGATCTATTTTGAAATTATTAAGTTTAATTAAATTTTCTCTATCGTTTTCACTTAAATGCTCAATTATGTCAGCTCCGTCGGCCGGATGCATTTCTTTGAAAGAATTGGTAATAAAAAGGGCATCATTATTTGAAATTTTATCTGTTAAGACTTTTATATATTCCTTATTAAATTCAAAATTGACTTTTTTATCTTTGATTTTTTTAATTAAAGTCATAAATTTACCTATAATTCTGTCGGAACTTTTAATACATAATAAAAAGAATACAATTTTTAAATGAACATAGAAATTAAAAAGTCCAAAAATCCAATAAAATATGAAGATGCCATAGAATTTATGGAGCAAAGATTGAGAGATATTGATCAAGAAAAATCTAATGATCTAATTTGGACACTGCAGCATAAGGATGTTTATACTGGCGGAACTAGTTTCGATGAAAATGAAATATTAGATAAATCTATTAAAGTTTTAAAAACTAATAGAGGTGGTAAAATTACATATCATGGACCTGGTCAACTTGTTTTTTACTTTGTTATCGATTTAAAAAAAAGAAAAAAAGATATAAGAAAATTAATATCAATAATTGAAGTAACTATAATTGACACACTTAAAAGTTATCAAATTCAAACTTTTTCTGATAAAAAAAATATTGGGATTTGGTATAAAGATAATTCTCAAATTAAGAAAATTGCTGCAATTGGTATTAGAATTAGTAAATGGATTGCCTATCACGGTTTCTCAATAAATATTGATAATAATATAAAAAAATATGACTCGATTATTCCTTGTGGAATTAAAAATAAAGGCATAACAAATTTAATGGAGATTAAGAGTCAAAATTATGAAAATTTAGAAAATAGATTAATTGATAATTTTATTTCTAATCTAAAAAATCTAACCTCTTAGCTTTAAGTAATTTTCTAAAATAATCTGGAATTATTGCTTTATAGGTATATTTTTTTTTATTTATCATAAATCTTATCTGATAAGAGTGTAGCATTAGGTTTTTATTTGTTACCTTTGATGAGTTTAAAGATTTATATTTTTTATCACCAAAAATAGAATGTCCGATATTAAATAGTTGTTTTCTTAATTGATGTTTTCTACCTGTTATTGGTTTCATTTCAACTAATGTTGCATTAGAATTTTTATCAAGTACTTTAAAGGTAGTTTTTGCTTTTTCAATAATTTTTTTTCCATTATCGTAACGAATTAAATCATCATTCCATTCACCTGTATTTTTTTCTAACTCGCCACTACAAATAGCTAAATATGTTTTATGTACTTTTCTTAACCTAAATAAAGAAGTTAATAATTGTGCCGTTTCTCTATTTTTTGCCATAATAAAAACACCAGAGGTCTCTTTATCTAATCTATGAACTGAATAAGGTTTAATACCTTCAAAAATTTTACTTCTACTAAAAATATCAATTAAATTTTTTTTTGATTTAGTTCCTCCTTGAACTGAAATTCCTGCACTTTTATTTAAAACAATAAAGTTATCATTATTATCTATTATCAAATTCTCATTTGATTTTATAACCTGATTTGATGGATTGAATTTTATTTTTTTTTGATTGATTCTTTCCTCAAAATTAAAATTAAATATCTCAACTTTATCATTTGTTTTTATTTTAAAAGAACTTTTAACCTTTTTTTTATTAATTCTTATTTTACCTTGTCTTAGTGTCTTCTCGATTAATCCTTGTGGTACCTTACCAATCTTACTCCTTAACCATCTATCTAAACGCATATTATTACACGTTGAGTCAACGATAAAATTTTTATTCATGATTTTTAAATTTATTAAGCTGTAGTTACTTTTATCTCTTCTTTTTTATCAGCTTTTTCTGAAGGATTCTTTTTCTTTTTATCTATTCTCTTTGCCTCTACATCTCTGTCTACAAATTCTATGATGGCCATTGGCGCATTATCACCATACCTGAAGCCTGCTTTTATAATTCTTGTATAACCACCTGATCTTTTTTCGTATCTTTTAGATAATTTTTTCTTAACCTTATTTGCTGATTTTATATCTTGTAATTTTGATACTAGCATTCTTGTATTATGCAGCGTATCTCTTTTTCCTAATGTAATTAATTTATCAGCTTGAGGTTTTAAAAATTTTGCTTTTGGCAATGTAGTTTTGATTTGCTCATATTTAACAAGTGAATTAAGCATATTTTTAAGTAGAGCTTTTCTATGTTCTGAAGTTCTATTCAGTTTTTTATTTGCCATACTATGTCTCATTAAATTGCTTCCTCCAATTTTTTAGACATTTCAGCTATATTATCTGGTGGCCAATTCGGGATTTCCATTCCCAAATATAAAGACATACCTGTTAAAACTTCTTTAATTTCATTAAGTGATTTTCTCCCAAAATTAGGTGTTCTTAACATTTCACCTTCAGATTTCTGAACTAGATCACCTATATAAATTATATTATCGTTTTTTAAACAATTCATTGATCTCACAGAAAGTTCTAATTCATCAACTTTTCTTAAAAGGTTTTTATTAAATTCTGGTTCACTTGAAACTTCTTTGACAGGTGCTTCAACCGGTTCATCAAAATTGATGAACATTTTAAGCTGATCCTGGAAAATTCTTGCTGAGTATGCAACTGCATCTTCTGCAGATATTGAGCCATTAGTTTCAACCTGCATTGTCAATTTATCATAATCAAGAGCCTTACCCTCTCTAGCAGTACTTACTGAGTATGAAACTTTCTTCACAGGACTGTATAAGGAATCAATTGCTATTAAGCCTAACGGTGGTTCCTCTGGTTTATTTAATTCTGCTGGCACATAACCTTTACCTGTGTTTACATTCATTTCCATATGAAAATTTGTATTTTCATCTAAATTACAAATGACTAAATCTGGGTTTAGAATTTCGATATCTGCAACTTTTGAAATATCTGAAGCTTTAATTTCACCTGGGCCTTTTGCATCAAGGATTAATTTCTTTGTACCTTCTGCAGCACACTTTAGAGCCAATGATTTTACATTTAATACGATATCAGTAACATCTTCTCTAACACCTTTGATCGAAGTAAATTCGTGTAAAACTCCATCAATTTGTATTGACGTTACTGCTGCCCCTCTTATAGATGAAAGTAAGATTCTTCTTAATGAATTTCCTAAAGTAAGACCATAACCTTTTTCCAAGGGCTCCGCTACAATAGTAGCTTGAGTTAGATCATCACTTATTTTAACATCTAATTTTGTTGGTTTAATTAAAGATTTCCAATTCTTTACATCTACTTTTTCTATATCCATTATTAAACTCTCCTTTTTTTTGGCGGTCTTGTCCCATTATGAGCCATAGGTGTTGTATCTTTTATAGACAAAATTTTAAATCCTCTTGCTTGTAAGGCTCTTAAAGCTGTTTCTCTTCCTGACCCAGGACCCTTTACCTCTACAGAAAGTGTCTTCATCCCAAACTCTAAAGCTTTAGAAGCAGCGGCGTCAGCAGCTATTTGTGCTGCATAAGGAGTAGACTTTCTAGAACCTTTAAAACCTTTTTGACCTGCAGAAGCCCAAGAAATCACGTTTCCATTCGTATCTGCAATTGAAATAATTGTATTATTAAATGTAGATTGGACATAAGCTATACCATTTAAAATATTTTTCTTTGTTTTTTTTTTCTTTGAGTAAGAGCTTTTGTTTACTTTTTTTGTTGTTTTTTCAACTTTTTGTTCTTTATTCTCAATTTTCTCATTCTTAGCCATAATTATTTTTTAAGTGGTGTTAATTTTTTTCCAGCTATAGCAATAGCTTTACCTTTTCTTGTTCTTGCATTGCATCTAGTTCTCTGACCTCTTACTGGTAATTTTTTTCTATGACGAGAACCACGGTAACATGCTAAATCAATTAATCTTTTTATACTTAATGAATAATCTCTCCTTAAATCACCCTCAACTTTAAAATTTTGATCTATAAATTCCCTAATCTTTAAAATTTCTTCATCAGTCAATTCATTTACTCTTTTTTTGTTAGGTATATTTAGTGACGAACAAATTTCTTTTGAAAATTTATTACCGATTCCATAGATATATGTAAGCCCAATATGAACAAGTTTATTTTGTGGGATATTTATACCTGCAATACGAGCCATAATTTTTGTGATAAATTGTGCCTTTTATATAAGAAGATAAATCAAAGTCAATGTCTTATAAATTCAAAAAAGCCTCTATTTCCTTAGTTATTTGGCTAATTTCTTGGCCGCCATCTATCTCGTGAAAACTAAAATTTTTTGAGTAAAAATCAAGAACTGGTTTTGTTGTTTTCATATAAGTATCATATCTTTTTAAAATTGTTTCTAGATCATCATCTGATCTTTTTTCTAGAATTTTTCTTTTTTTAATTCTTTTTATTATTATTTCTTTGTCTACATTAAGAAAAAAAACACTATCTATTTTTTGATTTGACTCACTTAATAAATAATTTAAATTCTTAGCCTGACTTATTGATCTTGGATATCCATCGAATATGAGTTTATTCTTTTTTCTTGGATCAAGTATAATATTTTTAATGAGATCATTTACTATTTCATCGCTAACAAACTTTCCATCATTCATATTGTTAATTATTTTTTTTCCAATTTCAGTATTTTTTTTAATTTCTTCTCTTAATAAATCACCTGTTGAAATTTGAAAACCATCAATTTTATTTACTAAATATTTAGCTTGTGTACCCTTACCAGCACCGGGTGGACCAAACAATATTATATTCACTTATCTACCAAATTTTGTTTTTTTAATTAATTGTTCATACTGAGAACTCATCAATCGAGTTTGAATTTGAGTAACAGTATCAATAGCAACTACAACAACAATAAGAATTGATGTGCCTCCTAAATAAAACGGTATAGGATAATTTGCTATTAAAAATTCTGGCATTAAACAAACTAATGTTAAATATAAAGCTCCAATGGTTGTGAGTTTAGTTAAAATATTTTCAATATATAGTGCTGTGCTTTCACCAGGTCTAATACCTGGAATGAAACCGCCATATTTTCTTAAATTCTCTGCAGTTTCATTGGGATTAAAGGTAATTGAGGTATAAAAAAAAGTAAAAAATATTATACCTGAAGCATACAAAAGCATATAAAGCGGTTGGCCTTGAGTAAAATATGAGCTTATATTTAAGAATGTGTCACTTTCAGAAAAGTTAAAATTTGAAAATGTGACAGGTAATAATAATAATGCTGATGCAAAAATAGCGGGTATAACACCTGCCTGATTGATCTTTAATGGAAGATGTGAAGACTCGCCGCCATACATCTTATTTCCCATTTGTCTTTTTGGATAATTTATAAGTATTTTTCTTAAAGCTCTCTCCATAAAGACTATAAATAAAATTGTTAAAACTAATAAAATAAAAATAGCTATAAGCATTAATGTAGATACAGCACCTGTTCTACCTAGCTCAAATGTTGTTACCAAAGCTCGTGGAATTTCAGCTACTATTCCTGCAAATATTATTAATGAAATACCATTACCTATACCTCTCTGTGTAATTTGTTCTCCTAACCACATCAAAAAAATTGTACCTGCAACAATTGTTGTAACCGTTGAAATCTTAAAAAAGATACCTGGATTAATTACCAAATTTGCAGATGACTCTAATCCTACTGAAAGTCCATAACCTTGTAATGTAGCAAGTAAAACAGTTCCATATCTAGTAATTTGTGTTATCTTTGATCGTCCAATTTCACCTTGAGCTTTAAGATTTTTGAAATAATCTGAAACACCTGTCAAAAGTTGAACTATAATTGAAGAGGAGATGTATGGCATTATACCTAATGCAAAAATAGCCATTCTACTAACAGCACCTCCAGCGAAAACGTTGAACATACCTAATAAACCTTTTTGATTACCTTCCATCATCACTTTTAATTGTTCAGGGTCAATTCCAGGTAAAGGAACAAAAGTACCAAATCTATAAACTGCAAGTATTCCTATAGTAAATAGAATTCGGTTTCTTAGATCGTTGCTACTTGATGAAGTGCTCATTAAATAATAACTATTTTTTTAATTGTATAGATCCACCTATTTTTTCAAGTTTTTCTATTGCAGATTTAGAAGCTAGGTCGGCCTCTATATTTATCTTATCTTTAATTTCTCCAGAGCCCAATATTTTTAGCTTATTTGAATTTTTATTAATTAAATTTAATTTTTTAAGTAAACTTGAATTTAATACATCGCTAATATTTATACTTTTTTTATCGATATACGATTGGATTTTATCTAAATTTAAAATGGCTATTTCACTCTTTTTAATAGAATTAAAACCTCTCTTTGGAAGTCTTCTATATAAAGGCATCTGGCCACCCTCAAAGCTCTTAATAGCAACACCAGATCTCGACTTTTGTCCTTTAACGCCTCTACCTGAAGTTTTGCCTTTTCCAGAACCTATTCCTCTACCAACTCTTATTTTAGGTTTTTTAATTTTATTTCTATTATTTAAAGTTATCATTAGTTTCTTTTTTCAATTACCTCTGAAATTTTTTTATTTCTAACAACAGATATTTGTTTAGGTGAATTCTGTCTCATAAGAGCTTTCATAGTAGCTCTTATAACATTGTGCGCATTTGAGGTGCCCATAGATTTTGCAACAATATCTTTGACTCCAAGCACTTCACATACAGCTCTGACTGGTCCACCTGCAATTATTCCTGTACCTTTTGATGCTGCACGTAAAACTATCCTTCCAGAGCCATCTTTTGCTTTAACATCATGATGAATTGTTCTTCCTTCTCTTAATGGGATGTGAATTAGTTTTCTTCTAGCAATTTCATTAGCCTTTTTAATTGCATCTGGAACTTGCTTAGCTTTAGCATGTGCAACTCCAATTTTTCCAGCTTGGTTTCCAACAACCACTAAAGCTGAAAAACCAAATCTTCTTCCACCTTTAACAACTTTTGTAATTCTGTTGATATGAACTAATTTTTCAAGAATATCG
>CACEDG010000024.1 GCA_902558225.1 uncultured Pelagibacteraceae bacterium
TTTAACGAAATTTGCTCAAAAAAAAGAGGTGAATTGAAAGCAGAAATTAATTCTGCAAAAAAGCTATCACAAGATGAAATTAATAAAATTTCAAGTGAGTTATCTAGTAGTTTTAAATCAAAAATTAAGTTGAATTATAATTATGATGAAAGTTTAATTGGTGGACTGGTCGTTCAAGTTGGAAGTATAATGATTGACACATCCATTAAAAATAAATTACAACAAATTGAAAACGAAATGATAGAGGCATAATATGGAAATTAATCCTTCGGAAGTAACAAAAATTTTAAAAGAACAAATAAAAAACTTTGGGGAGAAAGCTGAAATATCTGAGGTTGGACAAGTGCTTTCAGTTGGTGATGGTATTGCAAGAATTTATGGTTTAGACAACGTACAAGCTGGAGAAATGGTCGAATTTTCAGATGGTTCAAAAGGTATGGCATTAAATCTTGAAAGCGAAAATGTTGGAGTTGTGATATTTGGAGATGATAGAAATATAAAAGAAGGTGATGTTGTGAAACGGACAGGTAGTATTGTCGATACTCCTGTTGGCAAAGAACTATTAGGAAGAGTTGTTGATGGCTTAGGAAATCCTATTGATGGAAAAGGTGCTTTAGATAAAGGTATAAAAAAAAGTAGAGTAGAGGTAAAGGCTCCAGGAATCATTCCAAGACAATCAGTGAGTGAACCAATGCAAACAGGCTTGAAATCAATTGATAGTCTTGTTCCAATTGGGAGAGGACAAAGAGAATTAATTATTGGAGATAGGCAAACAGGAAAAACAGCGGTTGCAATTGATGCCATTATAAATCAAAAAAAAATTAATGAAACTGGTGACGAAAAACAAAAACTTTATTGTATTTACGTAGCAGTTGGGCAAAAAAGATCAACAGTAAGACAAATTCAAAAAACTCTTGAGGAGGCTGGTGCAATGGAATACACAACTATTGTCGCTGCAACAGCATCAGACTCAGCGCCCTTACAATTTTTAGCACCATACACAGGATGTGCTATGGGTGAATATTTTAGAGATAATGGTATGCATGCACTGATAATTTATGATGATTTGTCAAAACAAGCTGTAGCTTACAGACAAATGTCTCTCATACTTAGAAGACCTCCAGGAAGAGAGGCATATCCTGGTGATGTATTTTATCTTCACAGTAGATTATTAGAAAGAGCGGCAAAATTAAGTGATGAACATGGTGGAGGTTCCCTCACAGCTCTTCCAATAATAGAAACTCAAGGTGGAGATGTCTCGGCATATATTCCAACCAACGTGATTTCGATTACAGATGGACAAATTTTTTTAGAAACGGAACTATTCAATCAAGGAATTAGACCTGCGATTAATGTCGGATTATCAGTCTCAAGGGTCGGATCAGCAGCTCAAACTAAGGCAATGAAAAAGGTATCAGGTTCGATGAAACTTGAATTAGCACAATATAGAGAAATGGCTGCTTTTGCTCAATTTGGTTCTGATTTAGATGCTTCAACACAACAACTTTTAAATAGAGGTTCTAAATTAACTGAACTTTTAAAACAAAAACAATACACTCCAATGACTGTTGCAGAACAGGTGATATCTGTATTTTGTGGAGTAAAAGGCTATTTAGATAATATTGATTTAAAGGATATTTCAGATTTTGAAAATAAAATAATTGATAAATGTAAATCTGAAAAACCTCAGATAATAGAGTCCATTTTAAGCTCAGGTAAACTAGAGGAAAAGACTGAGAAAGACTTGATCGAAGTTATTACTAATTTAAAGGAAACATTTAAATCTCAATAAAATTATGGCAAGTTTAGACGACCTAAAAAAGAGAATAATGAGTGTAAAATCTACTCAAAAGATTACTAAGGCTATGAAAATGGTTGCGGCAGCTAAATTAAAAAGAGCACAGGAGAGTGCGGAAAGAGGGCGACCATATTCTGAGAAAATGAACAATATAATTTTGAATTTATCACTTGGTGTAGCAGATAAAGAAAGTGCCCCTAAACTATTATCTGGTTCAGGGAAAAATCAAATTCATCTGTGCGTTGTAATGACTTCAGATAGAGGGTTATGTGGTGGTTTTAATGCCAACATAATCAAAAAGGCTAAAAATTATTTTAGTGATGTAACAAAAGAGGGAAAAGAAATTAAAATTATCACTGTTGGTTCAAAAGGAAATGATCAATTAAAAAGGTTATATGGAGATAAAATAATAGAAAATATTTCTTTTAAAGACTCAAAAAATGCTAATTTTTTTGATGCAGAAAAAGTAGGTAAAATTATAATTGAAAAGTTTGATAAAGAAGAATTTGATATATGTACAATTTTTTTTAATCAATTTAAAAATGTAATTACTCAAATACCTCAAGCTCAACAAATTATTCCATTAAATGCAGTTAATGAAAATCAAGAAAATTTAAATGAAAGTTATGAATTTGAACCTGACGAAGATGAAATTTTAAACAATTTATTGCCAAAAAATATTTCAACACAAATATTCAAAGCGATGTTAGAAAATTCAGCTAGCGAGCAGGGTGCAAGAATGAGCGCAATGGACAATGCTACTCGTAACGCAGGTGAAATGGTTGACAAACTCACTATAGAGTATAATAGAAGTCGACAAGCGGCAATTACCAAAGAATTAATAGAAATTATATCAGGAGCAGAAAGTTTATAGTTATGAACAAAGGAATTATCACACAAGTTATAGGAGCAGTGGTAGATGTAAAATTTGAGGGAGATTTACCCGAAATTCTGACAGCATTAGAGTGTAAGAATGGAGATAATAGATTAGTTTTAGAAGTTGCGCAGCATTTAGGTGAGTCAACTGCTAGGACAATCGCTATGGATGCAACAGAGGGACTGAAAAGGGGTGATGAGGTTGTTAACACTAATGCTCCGATCAAAGTTCCAGTTGGACCAGAAACATTAGGTAGAATTATCAATGTTGTTGGTGAACCTATTGACGAAAGAGGAAAAGTTGAGACTAAAGAGAGTTGGCCTATTCATAGACCAGCCCCAGAATTTAATGATCAGTCTACTGAAACTGAAATTCTTGTTACTGGTATTAAAGTAATTGATTTATTGGCACCTTATGCGAAAGGTGGAAAAATTGGATTATTTGGAGGTGCTGGTGTTGGTAAAACGGTTCTAATTATGGAGTTAATAAATAACGTAGCAAAAGCACACGGAGGATTTTCAGTTTTTGCAGGAGTTGGAGAAAGAACAAGAGAAGGAAATGATCTTTACCACGAAATGATGGAGTCAGGAGTAATTAAATCTGAGGGCCCTGGTTCAAAAGCAGCATTAGTTTATGGTCAAATGAATGAACCACCAGGTGCAAGAGCAAGAGTAGCGCTGACAGGTCTAACAGTAGCTGAGTATTTTAGAGATCAAGAAGGACAAGACGTGTTATTTTTTGTAGATAATATTTTTAGATTTACACAAGCTGGATCAGAAGTTTCAGCTTTGTTGGGTCGTATTCCATCAGCAGTTGGTTATCAACCAACACTTGCAACTGATATGGGAAATTTACAGGAGAGAATTACAACTACTAACAAAGGATCAATTACATCCGTGCAGGCAATATATGTACCTGCTGATGATTTGACTGATCCAGCACCAGCAACTTCATTTGCCCATTTAGATGCAACAACCGTACTTTCAAGACAAATTGCTGAAATCGGAATTTATCCAGCAGTTGATCCACTTGATTCGACTTCAAGAATTCTTGATCCAAGAATAGTTGGAGATGAACACTACAGAGTAGCACGTGAGGTTCAAAAAATTTTACAAACCTATAAATCATTACAAGATATTATTGCTATTTTAGGTATGGATGAGTTATCTGAGGATGATAAATTGATTGTTGCTAGAGCCAGAAAAATCCAAAGATTTCTTTCTCAACCTTTTTTCGTTGCTGAAGTATTTACAGGTTCTCCTGGAAAATTGGTTGATCTAGAGTCGACTATAAAAGGTTTTGATGCAATTTGTAAAGGAGAGTATGATCATCTTCCCGAAGCAGCTTTCTATATGGTTGGAACGATAGAGGAAGCAATTGAAAAAGCTGAAAAAATGAAGAAAGATGCTGCAGCCTGATGAGCGAAGAGTTTAAAATTGATATTGTAAATCCTGAAAAATATTTTTTAACCAAAGACGATGTGATTGAAGTTATAGTCCCTGCTTTCGAAGGTGAAATGGGAATTTTAAAAGATCATATCTCAATTATATCTTTTCTGAAACCAGGAGTTATTACTGTACGTACAAAGTCAAATGATGAAAAATTTTATGTTGAAGATGGAATCGTAGAATTTAAAAACAATAATCTGTCAGTTTTAACTAGTAATATAATAAATATAAAAGATTTAGAAAAATCAAAAGTACAAGATTTAATTAAAATTGCTGAGGCTGAGGCAAATAAATCAGGTATGAATGATCAAGTTAAATTCTTAGCAGATCAAAAGATAGACACTTTAAGGTCAATTAATTAATAATTTTTTTTATTTTTTTTTGTAATTCTTTGTAAACTTCTAGTTTAAAATCTACAACTAATTCAGTTATTCTGCTTATATCAATCCATTTCCATTCCATAAACTCTGGTTTTTTTGTATTGATGTTAATATCTTCGTCTTTACCAATATACCGCATCAAAAACCATTTTTGTTTTTGGCCTTTATATTTTCCTTTCCAAATTATGCCCAACAAGTTGTCTGGTAGCTCATAACTAGTGGTTCCCTCAATCTCCTTGATTAATTTTACGTTTTTCACACTTGTTTCTTCCTCTAGCTCCCTAAAAGCAGCACTTAAATAATCTTCTCCATCATCCACACCCCCTTGAGGCATTTGCCAAAAATTTTTCGGATTATCTATTCTTTTTGCAACAAAAACTTTATTTTCTTTATTTAAAAGAATGATACCTACACCAGATCTAAGAGGTAATCTTTTAAATTTCTCCTCCATTTTAGCCATTTAACAATTTTATTGCATAATTTAATTGATTGTCAGTTTCAGTTTTTATTCTGAAATTATCTGTTTCTTCCTCTATTTCAATATCGGGCGAAACACCCACTTCAGAAATAGATTTTCCAGATGGAAGATAATATTTTGCAACTGTCAATCTAATTGCTCCTCTATTTTTAAGTGGAATAATTGATTGGACAGAACCTTTTCCATAACTGTTTTCTCCTAATAAAATAGCTCTTTTATGGTCTTTCAATGCTCCAGCAACAATTTCAGATGCTGAAGCTGAACCATAATTTATTAATACAATTAGTGTTTTACCTTTAGTCAAATCACCTTTTTTAGCAAACCATTTTCGATTTTCAGAATTTTTTCTGCTTTTTGTAGAAACTATCTCACCGTTATCTAAAAAAAAGTCTGAAATTTTAATTGCTTGCGAAAGCAAACCACCAGGATTATTTCTTAGATCTAAAATGTAGGCATTTACCTTTTTATTATTTTCTAATTCATTTATTTTTTTATTTATTTGATTACTGCTATTTTCGTTAAATGAGGTAAGCCTGATATATCCAATATTATCTTTTAAAATGTCAACTTTTACAGATTGAATTTCAATTATTTCTCTAACTATGTTGAAAATAAGTGCTTTTTTTTCTCCTCTTCTTCTAACAGTTAATTCAATGCCAGATCCGACTGGTCCTCTCATTAAATCAACTGCCTCACTCAAAGTTTTTCCTTGAACCTGAATATCATTAATCTTTACAATGAAATCCCCAGCTTTAATACCAGCTTTAGATGCAGGCGTATCGTCAATAGGTGAAATAACCTTTACTACTCCAGATTCCATACTCACTTCAATGCCTAATCCTCCAAATTCTCCACTGGTTTCAGTTTGCATTTCATCAAATATTTCTGGTGACATATATGACGAATATGGATCTAGAGACTGAAGCAGACCATTTATTGCTGAGTCCATACTTTCTGATTGATTTATCTCATCTACATACTCTTTATTAATTTTTTCAAGAACTTCTCCAAATAAATCAATTTTTTTATAAATTTCATTATCAGAGGAATTAACTATTTGAATTGAACTTATATAAAAAATAATAAATGTTGTTAAAATTTTTTTCATTATATAATTAATTTCTCTTTTGGTATTAATTCTGACCACATTTTTTCCAGTTCGTAAAATTTTCTTTTTTCTGGATGAAAAATATGAACTATAAGATCTATTCCATCAACAAGCTTCCATTCTTGACTATCTTTACCTTCAATTTTGCAATTTTTAATACCACTATCTATTAATTTATTTAAAACTTGCTCAGACAATGAT
>CACEDG010000025.1 GCA_902558225.1 uncultured Pelagibacteraceae bacterium
CGAAATTATGGGGCACTACTTTCCAAAATGACCATGTTTTATCTCTTTTATATTCTTGCCTTGGCTCAATAATTGCTAAAGTTTTATCTTTAAATTTTTCATTAATTTCTAATTCGTAAGCGAGTGATAAACCAGCACAACCTCCTCCAATAATGATATAATCAAATTCTTTCATCTAAATTTATTTCCTCATAAATCAAATTATGCTCATTTAGTATTTGACCATTCTTTTTATAATGGAACAACAATCTAATTAAGTCAAAAATTGAAAGAAAAGTCTCTAAGATTTTTTCTGTGTTTGAAACATATACTTTTCCAGAATTTTGGTAATCATTAAAGTTCTTTTTGTTTAGAATTTTATGTCCTATTTTTCTATAAACTCTTCTAGCAACTAAAATAGAAAAACGGAAACTTATAGGTATATCCCTAATTGAAGAAAATGAACTTTCATAAAATATTTCAGCAAGATTGATAGTTGATGAAATCTCCTCAAAATTTTTATTTATATAAGAACGTTTTTTTTCAAAGTCTTCAATTACATCTCTTGATATATTAGTGAGCTGCATTGCTATTCCAAGGTCAATGGCTGATTTTAGTGAGCTTTTTTTACTAACTCTTAAAATTTTTGCCATCATTAATCCAACGGTCCCAGCAACTCTGTATGAGTAAATTAATAAATCTTTTTTTGAATCTAATTTAACCGTTTCCTTAATATCTGATTTAATTCCAACCAGTAAATCTCTTACTATTTTCAAAGATATGTTGTATTCCTCTATAAGATCCCACATATTTTTGATAATTGGGTTATTAAAGTTTTTTTGATTAAAATCTTTTTCAAAGAGATCAAATTTTTTTTTTTTATTTTCTATCTCATCATCATCATCTGCAAGGTTGTCTGCAACTCTGCAAAAATCGTATAAAGTTGAACATTTATCTAATGTTTTTTTAGGTAAAAAAAAACCTGCCCAACTAAATGACTTAGCATAAACAGACAAGTAATTTTTGTCAGACATTATAAAATTTTATCTAACACCTTTGCCGATGAAAGAACACCTGGTACGCCTGCTCCTGGATGTGTTCCTGCTCCCACGAAATAAAGTCCATCATATATCTCAGATTTATTATGAAATCTAAAATAAGCTGATTGAGAAAATTTTGGCTGGATAGAAAAACCTGAACCATATTTAGTATTTAAATCTTTTTCAAAATAATCTGGGGTTAAATAAAAATCTTCAACAATGTTTTCTTTAAGGTTTGGCATTAAATCACTTTGCATTTTATCAATTACTAAATTTTTCATTTTTTCTCCCTCTTTAGACCAATCAATATTTGATTGGTTATTTGGAACTGGTACAAGAACATAAAAGCAATCATTCCCCTCAGGAGCCATAGATTTATCTGTTGATGATGGTCTATGAAGATAATAACTAATATCATCATTTAATTTTTTGTTGTTAAATATATCATCTAGATGTTCTTTGTATTTATTGCCAAATTTAATTGTGTGATGTTCTACATTTTCATATTTTTTTTTTGTGCCAAAATAGTAAACAAATAATCCCATCGAATATTCCATTCGATTCTTTTTCCATTTGAAAAGAAATGAATTATTTGTATTACCATTTAACATCTTTTCATAAACTGCAGGTGGATCTGCATTACAAATTACATTGTTAGAATCTATAATCGTTTGATCATTAAGTTGTACGCCAGTAATTTTTTTTCTGTCTGAAATAATTTTTGTTACTTCACGTCCTTTGATTATTTTAATTCCTTCTTCATTCATTAATCTTTCAAAGCCTTTTATAATATTTCCAGTTCCTCCCATTGAATAATGAATTCCCCATTTTTTTTCTAAATATAATATTAGTCCATAGATTGAGGTTGTAGTAAAAGGATTCCCCCCAACGAGTAATGGGTGCATACTAAACATTCTTCTTAATTTTTCATTTTTTATATAGGATGAAACTAATGAATAAACTGATTTATAACTCTTTAGCTTTAATAGTGCTGGTAGTTGTTGCATCATTACAAATGGTTTATCAAATGGCACATCAGCTAATTCGGTAAAACCTTTATCAAAAATTTTTTTAGTAAAACTCACTAATTTTTCATAGCCCTCAACATCATCTTTATTCAATCTTTCAATTTGTCTTTTCATTTCATCTTCATCACCTGAGTAATTAAATTTAGTTTTGTCCTCAAAAATAAACTGATACCAAATTTTAAGAGGAGCAAGATCGATATAATCTTTTGGATTTTTTTTAAATAATTCAAATAATTCATTGATAAGATAGGGCGCTGTAATTACCGTTGGACCACCATCATATATAAAACCGTTCTTTTTAAATACTCTGGCTCTGCCTCCAAGATCTGGATGTTTCTCTATTAAAGTAACATTATGACCTTTTGACTTAAGTCGAAGACAGGCAGCTATACCTCCAAAACCAGCACCAATTACAACAGAATTCATTTTGATAATTTATAGTTTTTTGAAAAAATTGTAAGAGTATTATGAATTAATTTTTTTTAATTCTTCTTTTGTTTCTTCTAAATTATTTTCAAATAGTGTATTTAATTTAGATTTATCTACAGATGTATTTATAATTTTTTTTACAGAGTCCACCGCAATTTTGACCGATGCGTTTTTAATTTCTTTTATTGCAGTATCTTTCATCTGTGCAATCTTGATTTCAGTGGAATTCTTTTTAATCTCAGACGATTTATGAAACTTCTCGTTCAGGTCAATGATAAGTCTATCGCTATCTTTTTTTGCTTGATCCAAAATTTGTTTATTTATTGATTGAGCGCTATCAAGTTTTTTTTGTGCATTATTTAATAATTCTCTAGCTTCGGTTCTCAATTTTTCACTCTCATCTAACTCGTTTTTGATATCTTGAATAAGTTTATTTAAAATTTCATTTACTTTTTGCGGAACTTTTAAATATATCAATACCCCAAAAAAAATTAAGAATGAAACCGCAACCCAAAACGTTGAATCAATTTCCATAATATTTATTTCCATTTCTTTTTAAAAGATCATTTACTATTGCAGAAATACTACTATTGTTGACATCAGCACCAATCAATTTTTTTAAAATATCTGAAGATATTTCAATTGCAATTTTATTAATTTTTTCTGGTGAAGTTTCTTTTAGCTGATTAATTTCTTTTTCTACTTTTTTAATTTCTTCATCGATCTGTTTGTCTAGAGCCTCTTTTTTAATATTGATATCTTTAATTACCTTTTCTCTCGAGTCTTTAAATATATCATTGGCCTTTAGTCTACTTTTTAAAATTATCTCATCATATTCTTTAAGCTTAATCTCACTTTCTTTTCTTTGTTTTTCAGCGGCCTCAATATTTTCTTGTATTTGGGATTTCCTTAACTCTAGGTTAGCACTTATTTTTGGTAAAATTAATTTAGACAAAATTATGTATAAAGTACCAAAAGTTAATGTAAGCCAAAAAATTTGAGAAATCCAAAACTCAGGATTTAATTGAGGCATACCCCCGCTTTCAGCTGCAAAAACATCTCTCAATAAAAAGAAATTAAAAAATACGAGCTGAAAAAAAATTTTTTTAATCATTATTCTAAAATGCGAAAAGAATGATCAGTGCAACCACCAATCCAAACAATCCTGTTGCTTCTGCTAAGGCAAAGCCCAAAAGTAAATTTGGAAATTGTTTTTGTGCAGCAGAGGGATTTCTCATTGCTCCTGACAAATAGTTTCCAAAAATTATTCCGATTCCAACCCCAGCTCCCGCAAGAGCTATTGCTGCCAATCCTGCTCCAATCATTTTTGCTGCTTCTAATTCCATTATATCCTCCTTTGTTAGTTAATGGTGTAAGTTTAATGCATCATTCAAATATATGCATGTTAAAATTGCAAAAACATATGCTTGGAGAAAAGCAACCAAGATTTCCAAGCCAGTTAAAGCAACTGAAAAAGTCAGTGGAAGCCATCCACCGATTATTCCAAGGCTTATAACAAAGCCTCCGAAAACTTTCATCATAGTGTGACCTGCCATCATGTTAGCAAAAAGTCTTACTGAAAGACTTATAGGTCTACTTAAATAAGAAATAATCTCAATAATCACAATTAATGGTAATAACACGACAGGTACTCCACTCGGCACAAATAATTTTAAGTAACCAAATCCATGTTTTATAAATCCTATAATTGTTACACTTATAAAAATAAATGCTGCCAGAACAAAAGTAACTATTATATGGCTAGTAACTGTGAACGTATAGGGTATCATACCAAACATATTACAGAAAAGTACGAACATAAATAATGAAAAAATAAATGAAAAATAAGGTTTAGCCTTAGTACCAGCTGTATCGCTAATCATTTTAGACACGAACGTATAACTTAATTCTGCAAGAAGCTGAATTTTATTTGGAATTATTGTATTTTTTTTAGACCCTAAATTAAAAATTAGTAAGATTGCTAGTGTGCTAATAACCATAAACAAACTTGCGTTTGTAAATGAAATATCAAAAGCACCTATTTTCACTTCTGGACCAATTCTGTAAACTTCGAATTGGGTCATTGGGTTTGCAGCCATAAATTTATCTATCTTGCATCTTTTTTGCAGATTTAATTACATTGGAAATTCCAGCTATTACACCTACAAAAAAGAAAATTAAAATTAACCAAGGTTTAGTACCAAAGGTCTTGTCCAAAATAAACCCAATAATTGTCCCTACGGCAACAGCAGATATAAGCTCAGTACTAAGCTTAAAAGCACTACCTATTGGGGATGCATTATGTTTTTTATTGCCCAAATTCCTTTTTGAAATCTTCTTTTTTGCAATTTCTAAGCGAGTTTTAAAAGGGTCCTTTGACATTTCAGTTTGTGTTTTTAGGCAACCATGCTCTCAGCCTTTTGAAGATCAACCGCTACCAGTTGGCTTATCCCTTTCTCAGGCATTGTAACCCCATAAAGTCTGTTCATTTTTGACATTGTCAGAGCATGATGAGTAACAATTACAAATTTAGTATTTGTTATCTTTATCAACTCCTCTAACAAGCTACAAAATCTTGTAACGTTAGCATCATCTAAAGGAGCATCTACTTCATCTAAAACACAAATAGGAGATGGGTTGGTAAGAAATACGGCAAAAATTAAAGATAGCGCTGTTAAAGCTTGTTCTCCGCCTGATAATAAAGTTATAGATTGTAATCTTTTTCCAGGAGGACTTACTAACATTTCTAAACCTGCTTCTAAGGGGTCATCTGAGTCAACAAGTTCTAATTTTGCATTCCCACCATTAAATAATTTAGTATATACCTCGTTGAACTTTCTATTAACCTTCTCAAAAGCGTCAATTAATCTTTCTCTGCCTTTTTGATTTAATTCATTTATACTATTTTTTAATTTCATAATTGCTGTAACCAGATCCACTCTGTCTTGTTCCATTTTTTTTATCTCAGTTTCATATTTATTTGTTTCTTCATCAGCCTTTAAATTAACAGATCCTAATTTTTCTCTCTCTTGCTTTTTTTTATCTAATAGATCCTCCTGATTAACGGCATCAGGAAGTTCTTCCGCACCATATAAATTTGAATTTTCTAAAATATTTTCCTCAGTAAGATTCAGTTCT
>CACEDG010000026.1 GCA_902558225.1 uncultured Pelagibacteraceae bacterium
GTAAAAAAGGTGTTTATAAATCTTTAATAAATACTTTAAATAGCATTCATAAAAGACTAAGCAAATAATTAATGTCTGAAAATATTTTAGAAATTAAAAAATTATCGAAATATTTTGGAGGACTTGCAGCAGTATCAGAGTGTTCTCTTAATGTAAAAAAAGGAACTATCACAGGAATAATTGGACCTAACGGTTCTGGTAAAACTACTTTATTTAATTTAATCGCTGGAAACTTAAAATCTTCTACTGGTAGTGTTTTATTTAACAATGAAAATATTACTGATGCACCTTCCTATGAGTTATTTTCGAAAGGATTGCTTAGAACTTTTCAAATAGCACATGAGTTTACAAATTTAACAGTTTTAGAAAACTTAATGATGGTGCCAGGTAATCAATCTGGGGAAAAATTAATGAATGTTTTTTTGAAACCATCACTGATTACGAAAGAAGAAAGCCAAATAAAAGAAAAAGCAATGGAAGTTGTAGATTTTCTTAATCTTAGTCATTTAAAAAATGAATTAGCTGGAAACTTGTCTGGAGGGCAAAAAAAATTATTAGAATTGGGTCGAACAATGATGGTTGATGCAAAATTAGTTTTATTAGATGAGGTAGGCGCAGGAGTTAACAGAACTTTATTAAAAGATTTAGGTACAGCTATCGAGAAATTAAACAAAGAGAAAGGCTATACCTTTTGTATGATTGAGCATGATATGGATTTTATTGGAAGATTATGTGATCCGGTAATTGTAATGGCAGAAGGCTCTGTCCTTTTTGAAGGTTCAGTTGAAGATGCAAAAAAAGATGAAAGAGTGATTGAAAGTTATTTAGGCAGAGGTTCAAAACTTAAAGATAATTAAGTATGGCATTTTTTGAAGGAAACAAAATGACAGGTGGATATGGAAAAGGTCCAGATATAATTAATTTATGTTCTGTAAATGTTGAGAGAGGAGAAATAGTATCGATTCTTGGACCTAATGGAGCTGGAAAATCTACAGCGATGAAAGCCATGTTAGGTTTATTAAATCTAAAATCAGGCTCGGTAATTATTGATGGTAAAGATATTTCAAATTTTTCTCCACAAGACAGAGTGAAAGAAGGAATTTCATTTGTACCTCAAACAAAAAATGTCTTTGCAGGAATGACTGTTGAAGAAAATTTAGAGATGGGGGCTTTTTTAGTTAATGCAGATTACAAAAAAGTAATAGATGAAATTTATAATCTTTTTCCAATTTTAACTGAAAAAAGAAAACAATTTGTGGGAGAATTATCAGGAGGCCAAAGACAACAAGTTGCGTTAGGAAGAGCTCTTATGATTAAGCCGTCTGTACTCATGTTAGATGAACCAACCGCTGGAGTTTCTCCAATAGTGATGGATGAACTTTTTGATCATATTGTAAAAGTAAAAAAAACAAATGTTGCAATTTTAATGGTCGAACAGAATGCAAAGCAAGCTCTCAATATTTCCGATAGAGGATATGTGTTGGTCACTGGTGAAAATCGTTATTCGGGTACAGGGAAAGAATTATTAAACGATCCAAGAGTAAGAAGCTCATTTTTAGGTGGTTAAATGGATTTTGTGAACGCATTAATTCTTTTATTAAATTATATTTTTGTTCCTGCTCTTGCTTACGGATCTCAATTAGCTATTGGAGCAATATTTGTAACTTTGATCTATGGAATACTGCGCTTTGCAAACTTTGCAACTGGAGACATGATGTCTTTTGGCACTATGGTTGCTATACTTTTTACATGGTATTTTCAGTCAGTTGGTTTATCGCTTGGTTTTTTACCTACAGCACTTTTAGCAATACCATTTGCAATTCTTTTTATGGGTTTATATATGCTCATTATTGATAAGCTTGTATTCAAATATTACAGACTAAATAAAAGCCCACCAGTTCAATTAGCAATGGTAAGTATTGGAGTAATGTTTGTTACACAGGCAGTAGTAAGAATTATTATTGGTCCTTCGGATAGAAGATTTTTTGATGGTGAAAAATTTCTGATTAGAGCTAATGAATTTAAGGATATGACAGGTTTAAATGAAGGACTTGCTATTAAATCAACTCAAGTCATTACAATTGTTGTGACAATAATTTTAGTTTCGACTTTATTCTGGTTTTTAAATAAAACAAAAACTGGAAAAAGTATGAGAGCTTATTCTGATAATGAAGATTTAGCATTACTTTCTGGGATAGATCCAAAAAAAATTGTGATGATAACTTGGATGATTGCTGCAATTTTAGCAACGGTAGGTGGAGTTCTATATGGTTTAGATAAAAGTTTTAAACCATTTACTTATTTTAATAATATGCTTCCAATATTTGCTGCTGCTATAGTTGGTGGAATTGGTAATCCTTTTGGAGCTTTCCTAGGAGGTTATGTAATTGCTTTTTCAGAAATATTCTTAACTTATGCTTACAAGAAATTTTTTATGTATGTGTTACCTGAAAGCATGGAGCCTGACGGTCTAATTCAATTACTTTCAACTGATTATAAATTTGCGGTATCTTTCTCAATATTAGTAATTGTACTGCTTTATCGCCCGTCTGGAATATTTAAAGGAAAGATATTGTGAGAAAAAATTTAAATGTCATAGCAGCTTACAGTATTATGATGGGATTAATTATCCTTGTCGGTATATTTCAATCCTGGAATATTGCTTTATCTATTTTTAATCTTTGTCTGATATCAGCTGTCATGACGATGGGTGCTAATATTCAATGGGGATATGCTGGTTTAATAAACTTTGGAATAATGGGTTTCACAGCCTTAGGTGGTTTAGCAGCAGTTTTAATTTCTGTTAATCCAGTTAAAGAGGCTTGGAGTGCAGGTGGTTCAAATATTTTACTAAGTTTATTTCTCATTATCGGAATTGTTATAGCTGTTAGATTTGTCCTTAAAAAATATCAGAAATCTAAAATTAGAACTTACGTTATAGCTTTAATAATTATTTCTGGAATAATTATTATACGATTAGTCTCTCAACCTGGTATTGAAGCAATTGAGGAAGTAAATCCAGCGAGAACTGGATTTCTTGGTGGGCTAGGGCTTCCAATAATCTTTTCATGGATTGCTGGCGCTTTTTTCGCAGGTGGATTAGCTTTTATAATTGGGAAAGTAGCATTGGGTTTAAGAGCTGATTATTTGGCTATTGCCACATTATTGATATCGGAAATAGTAATAGCAATTATTAAGCATGAAGATTGGCTAACTAGAGGTGTTAAAAATGTGATTGGTTTAAAACGTCCTGCTCCATATGAAGTTAACTTACAAGAAACGGAATGGTTTATAAATTTAGTTGAAAAATTTAATTCAGGAAAACTAGCTTTGATTTCTGACCTGTCAGAAAGACAAGCAGTACTTAATCAATTTGTAATTGAAGGATCATCAATATTTGTGAAGCTTTGTTACTCAGGTTTGTTTTTAGTTGTTGTAATTATTCTTTTAATTTTAACTCAAAAAGCTCTTTATTCTCCTTGGGGAAGAATGATGAGAGCTATAAGAGATAATGAAGAGGCAGCTAATGCAATGGGCAAAAATGTAGTCAAACAGCATTTGTTAATTTTTGTTTTAGGATCAGCTATTGTTGGTATTGCAGGAGCTATGCTTGTAACTCAAGATGGACTATTTACACCAGGTAGCTATAGACCTTTGAGATATACTTTTTTGATTTGGGTAATGGTTATTGTTGGAGGAAGCGGAAATAATTTTGGGGCGATTCTTGGAGGTTTTGTAGTTTGGTTCTTATGGATTGAGGCAGCACCAATAGGGCTGTACTTAGTCAATCTAACAACAGCAGGCTTAGATGACACACATTTTTTAAAAGTTCATTTAATTGAAAGTGTTCCTTATTTTAGATTTTTAATGATGGGAGTAGGTTTATTATTAATAATGAGGTACAGACCAAAGGGTATACTTCCTGAAAAAATAGAAATAAAATAAAATTATGAAATATATTATTACAGGTGCAGCAATTGCTTGGGCCTTATATATGGCAGATAAATATTTATTTTTTTAAAGTCCAGCCATTCTTTTTTAATGCTTTAATCAAATTTTCTTTCATTTCGTCTCTAGGAGTATTTTTATCACCTATTTTTTCAAAGAATACAGGCTCTAAACCTTTATCCTTTTTTGATTTAAAGTAGTTTTTAATTGATTGTATAATTAGTTTCATTTTTCTCCTTTAGCGTTGTGTTTTAAGTCCCAGCAAGTAGAGTTATTTTCTAAATCAGGACAATGAAAGTATATATAATTTAATTTATATTTGCAACTTGAACATCACAATAATAATGTTCCAAAAATTTATCGTTTTTATAATCATATTTTGACATAGACATAACTGGTTTTTTTTTATCTTCAAATACATTAATTTGAAATCCTAATTCATATTCTGGAAACCTCGCTGCAAAGAAATCTTCTTTGATAATTATCTTATCATTAGGTACCTCTACATAAGAATTTTTATTTTGGTCAAAATACTGAAATGTTACTACATCAAATTTAAATTTATGTATTCTTGGATTTTTATCTAACAAATCTTTCATATTAACACATGAAATATTCAATCCTTGGTCTGCATAAAGTATTGTTGGAACCATAAAAAATATTATTATAAAACGCATTATTTTATAAATTAAAATCAGCTGTTTTTTATTAGACCTTATTTTGTTAAAAATAAGATTGTGATTTTTAATGAAAAAAAACCCCCAACAAATTAATGCTGGGGGTTTAAATTTGAAGATAAATTATCTTTGTTTTTTAGTTTTGAATTTTCCGCCTTTAACTTCTTGTTCTAAGAAAGAACCCTCAGCTTCACCGACGCTAGTAAAAGTAACTCCAGTTGCACCTTCATAGTCCACCTTTTTACCTTTAGCTAATAAATCTAAACCTTTTTTAAGCTCACCTGGATAAATTTTTGTTCCAGGTCCGTTAGCAACATCCATAACATTTTTTGCAATCGATGCTCTGTCAGCTGAATTACCAGCTTGCATTGCTAAAACAATTAATGCTGCTGCATCATATGACTCACCTGTATAAGGTCCTGAGCTGTCAATACCTCCAGCACTTGCAACTTTTGCAAATACCCCAGCACCTTTTCCTGTTGAACCTGGCATTGAACCAAAAGATTTTCTTAAGTCTTTTCCAAACGCGTCAACTAAAGATTGACCAATCATACCATCAGATAAAATAAATTTATCAAAAGCACCAGAGTCCAAAGAAGCTTGAATAATCCCTTTACCACCTTGGTCTAGGTATCCAATTACAGCTACTGCATCACCACCTGCTGAAGCAAGAGTTGCCACCTCAGAAGAGTAATCTGCTTTTCCATCTTCGTGGGCAGTCACAGTGGTTACTTTAATACCGTGTGCTTCCACAGCTGCTTTGTAAACATCTGCTAAACCTTTTCCATAGTCATTGTTTGTGTAAGTGATTGCAACGCTTTTTACTTTTCTGTCTTTAGTAATATCAGCTAAAATTTGACCACCTCTTGCATCAGATGGAGCAGTTCTAAAAAAGTAACCTTTGTCATCTAAAGTAGTTAATCCTGG
>CACEDG010000027.1 GCA_902558225.1 uncultured Pelagibacteraceae bacterium
ATAGATATGAGTGCAATGAGTTTAACTTTTTATGAAAGTAAACCTAAAGGAAGTAACAAATTTGTTGATAGTCTGGTAGGAATAAGCTTACTAGAATCTGATTTGATAAATAATAGTGGAATGATTTCTACAAAAGGAAAAAGAAATGGTGCGCAATTATTTGGATCAGTTAATTTTAGAGATACTTATTCAAAAGATAATATAAATTTTACACCAAAATTTAAAATTAGTGCTGGAGCAACACATTATACATCTTATTCAGAAACTGGAGCAGAGGGACTTGATTTAAACTTTAAAGGACAAAATATTGCAAACTTGATTGCAACAACAGGGACATCTTTGGATAAAACCTATGAACTTAGTAATGGAACATTTATACCTTATTTTGACATTGAGTATTATGCCGATATTAGTCCGTCATCTTCACAGAAATTTTCTTATGCTTCTGATGGATCTGTTTACTCATTGAAATACAATAATAATTCTGTTCATAATTTTAGAAGTGGTGTTGGTTTTGATTTTGCTACAGAATATGGTCTTAATTTAATGTCCAAATATACAAGAGATCAATCACAAAATGGAATGCAAAACGATTCTTTTATTGTAGCTTTGGATTATAGAATTTCTCAAAGATCTTCATATGCAATGTCAATTCAAGATACCTCTGCCAAATTATCTCATAAATCAGAGTTAAATGGACTTTATTTTGATTTCGATAGCAAATATGATTTCTTTAGTGAACAGCCACAATACGGAATATATTTAAAGGTTTCAAATAGACCCTAAATTTTAAGCCAATTAGGAATAAAGATTTTAAAGGATCCATTTTTGCTTTTATATATTTGATCTTTGGTAAAATTTTTATCTAAGTACTTTATTAGTGCGTAAGGATATTCTTGATTTATCAAAACTTTACCAATTTCAACATCATTGTTATAAATTTTTTCATCTTCATCAAGTTGACCGTCAATAATTTCTATTGGTAGCAATCTTTTTGAGAGTTTATCTTTTAATTTTATTCTTGCGGTATTTTCTTGGCCAACATAACACCCTTTTTTAAAGTCTATTCCATTAAGTTCTTCAAAGTTACACTCAATACCAAATAATTTATTTTTTAATTTATTAAGATTTTTTGGCACAATCCCTAACTTATGACTGAGATCATAATAATTATTTATATTATCATCTTTAAGCTCAAGTTTTTTCAAAGATAAATATAACTTTTCTAAATTAATAATTAATCTTGCACCTAAATTTTTATTTCTTGGATCTAAAACAATGGGATCTTCTCTAAATTTTAGAGTGAAACCTTCTACATCCTTTGCACCCTCAATTGATAAAAACTTTTCGTAACTTAGATTAGCTACAACAAATTCATTGCTTAAATTTAATATTTCAACTTTCGATCGAATTTTATACAAATTTAATTGATTAAAAAAATCTTCAGATTGGGATTTTTCACAATCGATTAAATAACCTGTTTTGTGTTTTAATAATATGAATTCATATAGAAATTTCCCTTGTGGGGTTAGTAAAGAGGCAAAACAACTTGAATTTTCTGTAACTTTTTCAATATCGTTGCTAATGAGATTTTGTAAAAAACCTTTTGCGTCTTTACCATTTATATAAAGAACTGATCTATCTTCTAAAATGTATACATTGTTATTCATATTTGCTAGATAACTATTTTTAATATAATAACTTTTTCAATAAATGTTAGATCTAATTATAAAAAATGGAAAGTGTTACATAGATGGCAAGTTAGAAGAAAAAGATATTGCTATTAAAGATGGTAAAATTTTAAAAATTGGTAAAATTTCTGAAGAATGTAAAGATACATACGATGCTAAGGACCAAACGGTTTTACCAGGGTGTATAGACACTCAAACTCATTTTAGAGAACCAGGATCAACCGATACAGAAGATCTTCACTCTGGAAGTAGAGCAGCGATTGTAGGGGGTATCACAGCGGTATTCGAAATGCCAAATACAAACCCTCCAACTGCTACTAAAAAAGAATTTCAAAGAAAATTAGATTTAGCAAAAAATAGAATGTACTGTAACTATGCTTTTTACTTTGGAGCAACAGCTGATAACGCAAATGAATTAGCAGAATTAAAAAATTTAGA
The DNA here is from genome assembly GCA_902558225.1 of uncultured Pelagibacteraceae bacterium. Taxonomy (GTDB): domain Bacteria; phylum Pseudomonadota; class Alphaproteobacteria; order Pelagibacterales; family Pelagibacteraceae; genus Pelagibacter. Next base: position 2,130 of record CACEDG010000027.1, read on the forward strand.
AGGATGTTGTGGTATAAAACTTTTTGCAGGCTCTTCGACTGGAAATCTTTTAGTTGCCGAGGAAAAAGATATAGATAAAGTTTTTCAAAATAGTTCAAAAGTTGTTGCAGTACATTCCGAGGATGAGGAAATTCTTAATCAGAATAAAAAATTAATTAAAAAAGGCGACGTGCATACACATCCAGTTTGGAGAAGTGAAGAATGTGCAATGTCTTCTACAAGAAGAATAGTTAGGCTTGCAGAACGTTACAATAAAAAAGCACATGTGCTACATATTACAACAAAACAAGAAATTGATTTTCTATCACAACATAAGGGCAATATTAGTTTTGAAATTACTCCACAACACTTAACTATTTACGCACCAGATTGTTACGATAAGCTAGGTACTTATGCTCAGATGAATCCACCTATAAGGGATAAATCTCACTATGACAGATTGTGGTATGCAGTTAAAAATAATTTAAATGATACTATTGGATCTGATCACGCCCCACATTTAAAGGTTAATAAAGATAAAGAGTATCCAAACTCTCCATCTGGGATGCCAGGTGTGCAAACATTAATGCCTGTAATGCTAAACCATGTGAATGATGGGAAATTAACTTTAAACCAATTGATTAATCTTGTTTGTGAAAATCCAATTAAAATTTTTAGAATAAAAAATAAAGGATTTATTAAAGAAGGCTTTGATGCTGATTTTACAATTGTCGACATGAATAAAAAGATAATTATTAAAAATGAAAATATAGAGAGCAAGTGTGGTTGGTCACCATTTAATGAAGTTGAATTCAAAGGAACACCTGTTGCAACAATAATTTCTGGGAAGATTAAAATGAGGGATGGAAAAATTTTGGGTGAACCAGAGGGAAAACCTCTAGTATTTGATTAAATTTATTTTAAAAAAATTAAATCAATATTTTTTCCTTTAGTTTTTTTTGATAATTCTATTACCTGATCTTTGCTATAGATATTGCCGTCAAAATCTGTAAATTTTTTATATAAATTTAGGTTTTCTCTATATTTTGAAAAATTTATTTTTTTCTCATTAATAGGAGTGATTTCAATTATTAAAATTTGATTTTTTTTAAGTACATTTTTAGGAATTTCTTGAAATATTATCTCATCATATCCCTGGGTATCAATTTTAATAATATTTTTTTTTAATTTTATACTTTTGAAAAATTTTTGAGTACTCTCACATTCTATTATTTCATAGTTATCAGGACTATTCATAAATCCTAATTTGTCTCTTTCTACCATTTCATAATAAAAACTTAAATTACCCATATTATTTTTATCTATAAATAATTTTTTATCTTCTTTTTTGGTGCTTAAAGCGAAATTGAAATATTTTATATTTTTGTAATCTTTGAGGTTATTCTTTAAGCAAAAATAATTTTCCTGATTAGGCTCAACACAATAAGTATTGGATAATTTTATCTTATTATTTAATAAGCATTTTGACATTATCCCAATATTGGCACCTATATCGACAAAATCATATTTTATCTTTTTATTAATTATAGACTTAATCTTTTTAATAAACTCATTTTGATAATTTTGATCATTTATAATATTCCAACTTTGAAAACTATCATTAACAAGATACATTTTTTCATTTTTTTTTCCTAAAATTGTATTTTTTGAAAATTTAACTATTGAAATTGAAGGTGGACAAACCTCATTTGCAAATAGATTATTTTTAATTGTCCAAATGAGTTTTTTTCTATTTCTAAAAAACTTTAAGAAAAAGTTGTATTTAAAATTCTCAAACATGAATAATTAATTTATTTTGGTAACATTAAAACTATTTACCAAAACAACACCAATAACTATAAGAAATAAACCTAATACTGCTTGCCAAGTTAAACTTTGTTTAAAAAATATATAACCCAAAATAGCAATTGTAAAAATTCCAAGTCCGCTCCAAGTAGCATAAACAATTGCAATTGGCAGTTTATTTACGACAAAAGTCAATAAATAAAAGGCAGTCAAATAGAATACAGCAAGAAAAGTTGTAGGAATTAGTTTGGTAAAATTTTGAGAGACTGGCAATAACATTGTTCCTGCGACTTCACAAAAGATTGCGCCAATAAGAAATAAATAAGTTTTAAGCACTTTTTAAAATATTATTTTTGATTAAATCCTCTTTTATCTCATCTAAAATTACAGGATCATCAATCGTTGGTGGCATTTTATATTCTACATTATCTGCAATTTTTCTTATTGTTCCTCTTAAAATTTTGCCAGATCTTGTTTTAGGCAACCTTTTAATAATAATTGCAACTTTAAACGCTGCGACTGGACCTATCTTATCTCTGACCATTTGAACACATTCTTTTGTTATTGTTTCATTATCTTTTGCAACACCCGCTTTTAATACGATCAAACCTATCGGTAGTTGACCTTTTAATTTATCCGCAATGCCAAGTACTGCACACTCAGCTACAGATTGATGTTCAGATAAAACTTCTTCAATTGCTCCGGTTGATAATCTGTGGCCAGCAACATTAATTATGTCGTCTGTTCTTGACATAATCCAAATATAACCATCTTCATCAATGTGGCCCGCATCATAAGTTTGATAAAAACCCTCATAGTTTGACATATAATTTTCTTTATATCTTTGATCTGCGTTCCATA
>CACEDG010000028.1 GCA_902558225.1 uncultured Pelagibacteraceae bacterium
GTTGTCGCCTGAGTCATGGTACCACCTGAGGCTAATGTGATTGATGGACTTAACATTGCTGAATATTGAGTACAATTACTCAAAAATGGAATAATCAATAGAGTGAAAAAAAACTTTTTAGTCATTATTTAAATTAACAACCGCTTTTATCAACAACACCAGTATCGTCAATGGTTAATTCACAATCACCTAGACCTTTGGCTACTGTTTTATAGCTAGTTACAGTTGGTGAATATATACAATAAAAAAATCCATTGTTTTGATCTATATAATTTTCATTTGAAAATAAATCATCACCTAAATTTTCTGTAGTCTCTGCCGTTGGAGTACACTTCTCTTCAGCAGTTGGTGCATCACAGTAATTTCTTGCAGTTGAATAATAAGTAGCGCAATCAGCGTAATGATCAGTTTGTGCTAAACCGATTTGTACCAAAACATTCTCGGCTGCTTTCTTTTTCGTTCCACTAACATAACCATTGTATGAAACTACACCTACCGCAGATAAAATTCCGATAATTGCAACAACAACTAAGAGCTCGATTAAAGAAAATCCCGAGCTCTTAGTCATAAAATTTTTAAAAATTTTTACTCTAAAGAAACAGTATCTACTAAAGTTTCTCCCGTATCCCATGTAGTAGTTATTGTAATTGTGTTTGTTGCTCCACTTAACACTGTTGATCCAACACCAGAAGAACCTACAGCATAATTTACTGAAGTTGCTCCACTGGTCGCATCAGTTGTTGACGGTGTGTGCGGATTTTTATCAGTAAAAACTTTACCTACATTTGTAGTCTGAACAAGTGTTACGATAGTAGTCCCAGCAGTACTACCTGTAACAGCTGTTGAATAATCGCTACAAGTTATTCCGCCTGTCCCATCATTGTTCTTTAATATTGTTCCACCACCTAGTGAACATTTTTTTGTTTCTGATGCTAAAACTTTGACAACATTAGCATGAATACTTTTTGAAGCATTTTTCTTTGCTGCTGAAGTGTAACCATTGTATGCAACAACACCAACTGCTGCCAAAATACCAATAATCGCTACAACAACCAACAATTCAATTAGTGTAAAACCTTTATTATTTTTCATTTTAATCCCTCTTTTTATATTAATGTTCAATTCTTATTAATAATTTTTAATATGTAAATACTTTATAAATACTTAATAATCTAACAAAAATAAATGATTTGTCCCAGATTGGGCAAAAATTGTACATTTTACATATTATTTATGCTATCAGTCTAAAATTATTAAAACTTATGACTTATAAAGTTACAGAAGAAGGTAATGTCAGTACCGTTTTTTTAAATGGAGAAATTGACATGGATGTTACAGAAAAAGCTAAAGAAGTAATTTTACCATTAGTTGAGTCTGGTAAAGAAGTCCATTTAAATTTAAAAGACGTTTCTTATATGGACTCATCTGGTATTTCTGTTCTTATTGAGAGTCACCAAAAAGCTCTAGAAAATAATACCAAGGTAATTGTTAAAGAGGTAAGCAAATCTGTTTTAAAAGTTATAATGATGGCAAAACTTGAACAGATTTTAAACTTAGAATAATGAATATAGAAGAGTCTAAAGATTTTCTTGTAAGTACTGCTAGCTTAAAAGATGTTAGAACTTTTTCCAGAGAAGTATTTGAAAAAATTAATTTACCTCAAGATCAAAAAGATGAGCTTGTGTTAGCTATTGCTGAAGCAGCACAAAATATTGTTAAACATGCGTACAAAGATGTTACAGAAACTTCTGATAGAATGGAAATTAAAATTTCACTAAAAGATAATGATTTAGAAATTGGTTTTTTTGATAAAGGAAAAGCGGTTATACCTGAAAATATTCAACACAGAAAATTAGATGATATAAAACCTGGTGGCTTGGGCACGTTCTTCATAAAACAAATTATGGATGCTGCTGTTTTTAAAAAAGATCAGAAAGAGTGGGTAAACCACTTAGTGCTTACAAAAAAGATCTAACCTATTAACGCTCCAACGTTAAAGATTGGAGAGTACATCGCTATCATCAATCCACCGATCATCACTCCCATAAAAACAATCATAATTGGTTCAATTAAGCTAGACATATTATCAACCGTTTGATCAAATTCTTCCTCATAATAAGTTGCAACGGAACCAAACATTTCATCTAATTGTCCTGTTTGTTCACCAACTGAAATAAGTTGACTAAATGTTGGTGGAAATAAAGGTTCTTTTAAAAAAAGTTTTGTTAAAGTGTCTCCTGAAAAAACTCCTTTTTTAACATTCTCTAAAGCTTCTGTTACAACAACATTGTTACTAACAGATTTTGCGATTTCAAGACTTTCCAATAAATTAACCCCTGCTGCACTTAAGTTTCCTAAAATTAGTGAAATTCTCGCCAACAAAGATTTTAAAATCATTTCTCCAAACACAGGTAATTTTAAAATTTGTTTATGCCACCTATATTGAAATGCTGCATTTTTAGTTGTTAAATATTTAAAAACAACTACGAACACAATAATAGAAACAAGCATAACAAATCCTCCTGTTCCTCTTAAAAAATCACTCATTGCCATAATTACAGCTGTTGGTTTTGGTAAAGCTAATCCCATACCATCATACATTTTAGCAAAAACAGGAACTACTTTTATTAACATAAAGGCACTTACAGTTATCGCTACGGAAAACATTATCGACGGATACATTAATGCTGATTTTATTTTCTTTTTTATTTTTTCTTTTTTCTCAAGGGAATCCACTATTTTTAAAAGGAAAACATCTAACTTACCACTAGCCTCACCAGCTTTAATAAGATTAACATAAACGTTATCGAAGTATTGTGGATATTTTTCAAAACATTTAGATAATGTAACACCACCCTCAAGGCTTTTTCTTATATCCTCAATTACCTCTTTTATAGCTGGGCTTTCTAATTGGTCTCTTAACATGCCTAAAACTTCTAATATTGGCAAGCCAGCTTTAACCATTGTTGCAAATTGTTTTGAGAATATTAAAATATCCTCTACTTTTACTTTTTTCTTTCCAAATGAAAAACCTTTACTTTTGCCTTTACTCTTGGTTTCGCCTTTTTTCTTTTTTGTTCTTATAAGGTTGGTAATTATGATTTTTTGCTCTTTAAGCTTGTGCGATGCCTCTTCTTGATTAATGGCTTCTATGTCTCCAGTGACGTATTTGCCATCTGCAATACCTTTGTATGTGAATGCTTCCATTACTCTTTATATATATATTAAATTTACTCTTTATATATACTAATTATGAGGCTGATAAAACCCGCTCATACTCCCTAAAATTAAGTTCGCCATTGGCAATTAACCTTCTGCCCATATCTTGCATGGTTTGAAAGCCCTCTTTAACAGCAATTTCTCTCAATTCAGGTGTTGTAGCTTTTCTCAATATTGCCTCTTTAACTGGTTTTGAAACCACTAAAATTTCATAAAGACCTTGTCTCCCCTTATAGCCAGTGTCTTTACATTTAGGACATCCTTTTCCTTTAACAGCTTTAACTCTTGAAGCTTGCTCAGGAGTAAAACCTAAATCTTGTAAAACTTTTGGATTAACATCATCATCTGGAACTCTGCAATCCTTACAAGTTCTTCTAGCTAATCTTTGAGCTAAAACTAATTGGCAAGCAGCACTAATTAAATAGTCAGGTGTACCCATATTTTGTAATCTTGTTATTGTACTTGGCGCATCATTTGTGTGTAACGTACTAAATACCAAGTGTCCTGTTAGTGCAGCTTTTAATCCAATATCAACAGTTTCTTTATCTCGCATCTCTCCAACTAGAATGATTTCTGGGTCTTGTCTTAAAAAAGATCTTAAAGCTGCGGCAAAACTTAATCCAATATCGTCCTTTATTTGTACCTGTCCAACTCCATCTAGCTCATATTCAACAGGATCCTCAGCTGTCAAAATATTTAAGTGGGGCTTACTTACTTCTTTTAAGATACTATAAAGAGTTGTAGATTTACCTGATCCAGTTGGTCCTGTTACAAGTATTAAGCCTTGCGTTGAATGAATTGCTTTTCTTAAATTTTGTAAATCAGCATCCTCAAAATTTAATTGCTCTAAAGTAATATCCCCAGCGTCTTTATTTAAAACCCGCATTACTATTCTTTCATTGTTAGCTGTTGGCAAAATAGACAATCGTAAATCAACAACCTTGCCATCAATTTTAAAATTTATTGCTCCATCTTGTGGTAATCGTCTTTCAGCTATATCTAATTTTCCCATGATTTTAAAACGTGTGACTACTGCTCCGTAATTATCGTGAAGAAATTGTTTATATTGTTCTTGTTCTTGTAACATTCCATCTAAACGATATCTAACTCTTGAAGAAAATCTGTAAGGTTCAATGTGAATATCACTAACACCTGATTTAATTGCCTCTGCAACAACTGCCGTACTAAATTTTATAACTTCTGATTCATTTTCAATAGCTTCTATATCTTCTTCTGGTGGTTTTTCTAAAACTTCACCTGCCTCACCTAAATCAGAGTCAAAAGTTTTAGTTTTTTCTTTATTCTCTTGTCTAATTGTTGCAGTTGTAACATCTCCACTTTCAGATTGAAGTTTTTCGATAAATTCTGAAATTTGAGATACCTTTGCAGCATGAAGTTCTA
>CACEDG010000029.1 GCA_902558225.1 uncultured Pelagibacteraceae bacterium
TTAAGATTATAAATCTCCAGGTTTGGAATTTTTATTAATTCGTAAATTGTATCTGCTTGGGTTGGAGTAATTAAAAATAAATACAATAAAATGAGCTTTAATAATTTCATAATTAGTATTATTGAAGATATTCCAATTTGTTAGAATGTGATAGAGTTTTTGTGATGAAAAAAAAAAGAAGCAAAAAACCTATTCAACCAGTAAGTGGTACCAAGGTTCCAAGATTTGCTGGCCCATCAACTTTTGCTAGACTACCAGAATTAAGAGATGTTGAGTACTGCGATGTTGCAATCGTCGGAATACCATTCGATGCAGGCACAAGTTATAGACCTGGAGCAAGATTTGGTCCTCAAAGTATTAGACAAGCTTCAAGACACTTAAGAACAAATTATCATCCAAATTATGATGTTGAACCCTTCAAAGTTCAACAAGTTGCTGATGCAGGTGATATTACTTGCAATCCATTCAATATAGATGAAGCAATTAAGCAAATTGAGGAAGGAGCATTGGATCTTCTTAAAAAAACTGGTGGTATAATTAGTTTAGGTGGAGATCATACAATTGCGTTTCCTTTATTAAAAGCAGTAAATAAAATTAATGATGGTCCTGTTGCTTTAGTTCATTTTGATGCTCATCTTGATACTTGGGACACTTATTTTGGTGCGCCTTATACCCATGGAACACCTTTTAGAAGAGCACGTGAGGAAAATTTATTCATGGATGATGCTTCAATGCACGTTGGTATTAGAGGTCCATTGTATAGCAGAGAAGATCTTAAAAATGATGAAGGTTTTGGATTTAAGATAATTCATTGTGATGAGTTTCAAACTGAAGGCACTGATAAAATTGCTGAAAGAATAAAAAAAAGAGTAGGAGATAATCCATTATATTTATCAATTGATATTGATGTTTTAGATCCTGCTTTTGCACCAGGCACTGGTACACCAGAAATAGCAGGTATGACCACTAGAGAAATGGTTAATGTTATTAGACGCTTGTCTGGTATGAATTTAATCTCTGCAGATGTTGTTGAGGTATCACCTGCTTATGATCATGCTGAGGTAACATCACTTGCAGCTGCTACTATAGTTTATGAGTTAACAAATCTATTTGCAAAAAAGTAAAGAAAGGTTAGAAATCTTTAATGGAAAATAAAAAAAATTTTTATATCAATGGCAAATGGGTAACACCAAAAAGTAAAGAAGAAATCAAAGTAATTGATCCTGCAACTGAGGAAAATTGTGCAGTTATAACACTGGGTAATAAAGATGACGTAAATGATGCTGTGAATGCTGCCAAAAAAGCTTACAGTTCTTGGGCGTTTTCATCAAAAGAGGAGAGAATAAAATTACTAGAAAAACTTTATGAAAATTATAAGAAAAGATGGGCTGACATTGCAAATGCGATTACGATAGAGATGGGAGCACCAAAAGATTTTGCAACAAAACTTCAAACTGGTACAGGTGCGGCTCATTTAAAATCGTTTATAAGATATTTGAAAAATTTTGAATTTGAAAAACCATTAGGAGAACATGCTCCTAATCAAAGACTTATTTATGAACCTAAAGGCGTATGTGCATTAATCACACCATGGAATTGGCCAATGAACCAGGTTTGTTTAAAGGTGATGCCTGCAATTGCATCTGGCTGCACTATGGTTTTAAAACCATCTGAACTAGCTCCATTATCGTCAATGATATTAGCTGAGCTAATTGATGAGACTAAAATTCCAGCAGGTGTGTTTAATTTAGTTAATGGTGATGGAGCAACAACTGGCGATGCATTAACAAGTCATCCTGACGTAAATATGATTTCATTTACTGGATCAACTAGAGCAGGAGCATTAATTTCCCAAAATGCTGCGAAAGATTTTAAAAGAGTAAGTTTAGAACTTGGCGGCAAAGGTGCAAATATAATATTTAAAGATGCTGATCCTGATGCAATAGAAAGAGGTGCTTTGAGATGTTTTAGAAACTCAGGCCAGTCATGTAATGCACCCACTAGAATGCTAGTTGAAAAATCAATGTATAATGATGCTGTTGAAAGATTAAAGAAGTATACAGAAAATTTTGAGGTTGGTGATCCAAAAAAAGAGGGAGAGCATATAGGCCCAGTTATTTCTGAAACTCAATATAACAAGATACAAACTTTAATTAAGAAGGGTATTGACGAGGGAGCTAAATTAGTAGCTGGAGGCCCAGGCAAACCGGATGGATTAGAAAAAGGTTATTTTGTAAAGCCTACTGTATTTGCTGATGTTAATAACAAAATGGAAATAGCAAGAACAGAAATATTTGGACCAGTTTTATCTGTGATGCCTTTTGAAACAGAGGAAGAAGCTATTGAAATTGCAAACGATACTCCCTACGGATTAACAAACTATATTCAAACTACAGATAAAGAAAAAGTAAAGAGAGTTGCTAGAAAACTTAGATCGGGGATGGTTGATGTTAATGGTGCTGGTATTGCTGTTGATGCGCCTTTTGGTGGATTTAAACATTCAGGGATCGGTAGAGAAGCTGGTGAGCATGGTCTTGAAGAGTTTCTAGAGGTTAAATCTGTAGGTGGATGGAGTTAATTAAGAGTAGATTTTTTCTTAATTCCCTCAAGAAATTTCAAACATTTTTTAAGTTCATTAAGTTCAATGAACTCATCGACTTTGTGAGCTTGTTCAATAGAGCCTGGCCCGCAAACAACTGTACTGATACCAATTTCTTGAAACAATCCAGCTTCTGTTCCAAAGGATACAACTTCTCTAGAATTATCACCGGTCAAACTTGAGACTAATTCACATGCTTCTGAATTATCTATACGATCAAAACCTGTGACTTCACCTATTATTTCCTTCGTTATCTTTGAATTAGGAAAAACTTTTCTCATCTCTGGTAATAAAACTTCATTTGCATATTCATCTATTTTTTGATTTAAAAAGACACCATCTTCTTTGATGACTGGTCTTGTCTCCCATTCAACCCGACATTTGTCAGCTATTACATTGTGAGCTATACCTCCGAATATTCCTCCAACTTGTAATGTTGAAAAAGGAGGATCAAAAATCGAGTCCTTCGGAGCTCTTTTTTTTAATTCTTCCCTAAGCTCGATTAACTTATTTGCATATTTTGATGCAAATTCAACTGCACTAACACCTTTGTGTGGCATTGAGCTATGTCCAGCTAATCCCTCAAAATAAGTAGTATATTCATAACAACCTTTATGTGCATCTATGATTTTCATTTTTGTAGGTTCGCCCACAATACAAATTCCATCTTGAATATTTCTTTTTTTAAGTTCTTTAATTAATATAGGAGCACCCAAGCATGCTGTTTCCTCATCAAATGTAAAAGAAAAATGAATATCTCTATTTAAATCAACTTTAGAAAAAACTGGAGCAAACGCTAAAGTACATGCAATAAATCCCTTCATGTCACAAGAACCTCTTCCATAAAGTTTATCTTCTTTAATTGTTGCTTTGAATGGGTCTGTACTCCAACTTTTAGAAACAGGGACTGTATCAGTATGACCAGATAAAATTATTGGTTTAACCCCATTTGATTTTTTTGCTTTTATTGTTGCAAAAAGATTTACTCTTTTTTTTTCATCATCATATGTTTTAAATGAAGTTGCACCCAAATCATTAAGGTATCTTTCACAATAATTAATTAAATCATTGTTATCTTCTCCAGAAATAGTTTTAAATCCAATTAAATCAGATAAAATCTTTATAGAATTCTTATATAATTTATCTAAATTTACTTCTGTACTCATAACTAATAATTAATATAAATATCACATTTATGAAAGAACAAATTACTTACGACATATTTGAGAAAATAGACATTAGACTTGGGACAGTACTCTCAGTCAAAAAAAATGAGAAAGCTAGAAAACCATCTTTAGTTGTTGAAGTCGATTTTGGAAAAAAAATAGGTGTTAAAACATCATCAGCTCAAATTACTCATTTTTATAACGAAGAAAATTTAGTTGGCAAACAGGTGATTGGTGTTTGTAATTTTCCAGAAAAAAATATTGCAGGCATTAAATCTCAATTTTTACTTTTAGGCTCAATAGACTCTGAAGGAAAGGTTACATTAGTACACCCCTCACAAAAAGCAGAGAATGGTTTACCTATAGCATAAGTATGCATCCAGAATTTTTATCTATGGCACTATTTTGGATTGTAGCTGCTTATACACCAGGACCAAATAACGTTGTTGCATCTTATTCTGGTTTTAATTTTGGAATAAGAAAAACAATCCCACATATTTTTGGAGTTACATTTGGATTTACTTCAGTGGTATTTGCTCTAACAATTGGTTTAGTTAATGTCTTTAAACTATTTCCAATTATACAAACTATTTTGAAATATCTTGGAAGTTTATTTTTAATATACCTAGCCTATAAAATTAGCTTTTCAAAACCTTCTGACGAGAAAAAAAATGAAAATCCGATTTCTTTTTTGGATACTTATATTTTTCAATTTTTGAATCCAAAAGGTGTTTTGATTGGAATTATCATTGTTTCAACATATGTTGAATATGGAGAAAATTATCTAAATTATGCGACTCAAGTTATTTTATTTGCTTTCGTAGTATCTTTATCTAGCATCACTTTTTGG
>CACEDG010000030.1 GCA_902558225.1 uncultured Pelagibacteraceae bacterium
TATCAAATGTTAAGAAATATCCAAATATCCTGTTGGTACCACTTGTTGCTTTTGACAAAGATCTTAATAGAATTGGATATGGCGGAGGATTTTACGATAGATATATTAGTAAAATAAAAAAAAGAAAAAAAATAATTTCAATTGGTTTAGCTTATTCTTTTCAAAAAGTTAAAAAAATACGAACTAACAAATATGATATGAAATTAGATTATGTTGTTACTGAAAAAAAATCATTAAAATGAGAATATTATTTTTAGGAGATGTAGTTGGAAATTCAGGATGTTCAAAGATCACTAATAATCTCTTGAGTCAAATAAAAATTAATAAAATTGATTTTGTAATTGTGAACGGAGAAAACTCAGACCAAAGTGGAGTTGGTTTAACAAAAGATATTTGCCAGGATTTTTTTAATTGTGGTGTAAATGTAATTACAACTGGTAATCATATTTGGGACCAAAAAGATATAATGAATTTTATTGATAAAGAAAAAAGATTACTACGTCCAAAGAATCTATTTGAACCAGCACCAGGAAATGGTTTTGAAATATATACAACTTCAAAAAATTTTAAAATTGGTGTTCTTAATTTAATGGGAAACGTATTTATGAAAAAATGCGATGATGTATTTCAAACTTCAAAAAAATTTTTAAATAACTATAAGCTTAAGGAAGATTATGATTTTTTAGTTGTTGATTTTCATGGAGAAATTACAAGTGAAAAAAATGCTATTGGGCATTATTTTGATGGAAAAGCTACACTTGTAATTGGAACACATACACATATCCCGACAAATGACGCCAGAATTTTGATTAATGGTACAGCTTATCAAACTGATGCAGGAATGTGTGGTGATTATAATTCTGTAATTGGAATGAACAAAGATAATTCAATAAATAGATTTATGAAAGAAGACTCCATTAAACATTTTCCAGCAAAAGGCGATGCTACTTTAAGTGGTGTGATAGTAGATTGTAATATAGAAACTGGCTTAGCAAATAATATTCAAAGCTATATTTTTGGCGGTCACCTGGAAAAAAAATAGTTATTTTATGGCAGGACATTCTCATTGGGCAGGTATTAAACATAAAAAAGGTAAAGCAGATAAACAGAGATCAAAAATTTTCTCAAAATTATCTAAAGAAATAACTGTTGCAGCAAAGTTAGGTGATAAAGACCCTTCAATGAACCCCAGATTAAGATCTGCAATTCAAGCCGCTAGATCCGCTAATATGCCTAAAGATAATATTGAAAGAGCTATTAATAAATCTAATGTAATTAATGAAGTAAATTTTGAGAGTCTTAGGTATGAAGGATTTGGTCCTGAAAAAGTAGCAGTTATCGTTGAAGTATTAACAGACAACAAAAACCGTACTGCTTCAAAAATAAGAACTATTTTTCAAAAAGCAGGAGGTAGTCTTGGGACTTTAGGTTCAGCCTCTCATAATTTTAATAAATTAGGAATAATTAAAATTGACAAAAATGAGGTTACAGATGAACAAATTTTTGATCTTGCAATTGATGCTGGTGCTGATGAATGTCAATCAAATAAAGATTATCATGAGATACACTGTTCTATAAACGAAATTTATAACGTAAAAAAGGAGCTTGAGAAAAAAATTAAAAATTTCATATCAACAGATATAGAGTGGATCCCGTTGAATAGTGTTATTGTGCCTAAAGATAAAACTGATAATTTGATTAATTTTTTTGAAACACTGGAGGAAGATGATGATGTTCAGAATGTTTATTCAAATTTAGAACTTGAAAAATAAATTATGCTTATAATAGGAATAGACCCTGGTATATCTGGATCAATATGTTTTTTTGAGGATGGTAAAATTCTTGATGTGATAGAAATGCCGACAATGAACGAGGGGAAAAAAAATAAAAGGCAAGTAAATGGAGCGCAGATTTATAACGAAATAACTGATAGAATTAATAAATTACAAAACCAAGATGTAAGAGTTGTGGTCGAACAAGTATCAGCAATGCCAGGTCAGGGTGTTACTAGTATGTTTAATTTTGGTCAGTCATTTGGAATAATAAAAGGCATCTGTTCAGCGATGCAATTACCTTTATATTTTGTAAGACCTACAAAATGGAAAAAATATTTTAACCTTATTAAATCTGAAAAAGATGCAAGTAGAACAAGAGTGATAGAAATTTTTCCTTATTTTTCATCACAATTGTCTAAAAAAAAAGATTCAAATAAAGCAGACGCTATATTAATCGCCAGTTTTTATTATGAAACTCACAAAAAAGAGTATTGATTAAGAGTATTTTGAAGACAAAATCATGACACATTTAAGTGTGAGAAGATCCCATGGAAGCTGATATTTCAACCCAAGCTGTTGGTCTCGCATCTAGTGCTGACTTTTCTTTAATGAATTTGTTTTTACGTGCAGATATAATAGTTAAATCAGTAATCATAATACTAATTGCATGTTCAGTTTATTCTTGGGCAGTAATAATTGAAAAATTTAGATTATTTAAAAAGATAAATCAATCAACTGAAGAATTTGAAACAAAATTTTGGAATTCAAAATCTGCTGAAACTTTTTATAACAATCTTCCATCTAATATCGAGGATCCAATGGCATTAGTTTTCAAGGATGCTATGCAGAGCTTACTAAAAAAAAGATCAAGAACAGACATTAATAGTAGAATGACTACGATGTTAGAGACAGGAATTGAAAAACAAATATCAAAAATTAGTAAGGGTTTTACCTTTCTAGCTACTGTTGGATCAACTGCACCTTTTATTGGATTATTTGGTACTGTTTGGGGTATTATGAATTCGTTCCAATCGATTGCAATTTCAAGAAATACTAGTTTAGCTATTGTTGCACCTGGTATTGCCGAGGCATTGTTTGCTACAGCTTTAGGATTATTGGCTGCAATTCCTGCTGTGATTGCGTATAACAAGTTTAATAATGATACCATTAAATATACACAAAAGTTAGAGAATTTTTCTAAAAGATTTTTAACAATAATTTAAAATGGCATTTAAATTAAATCGTTCATCTAAAGAACCAATGAGTGAAATTAATGTCACTCCATTTGTTGATGTAATGTTGGTACTTTTGATAATATTTATGGTAACGGCTCCGTTATTAACTGTTGGAGTGCAAGTAGATCTTCCTGAAAGTTCAGCTGACTCTCTTCCTGAAGAGTCTGAGCCCCTTACCTTATCTATTAATTCAAAAGGAGAAATTTTTATTCAAGAGTCTAAAGTTGAATATGATAAAATTATTGCAAAAGTTTTAGCGGTCTCAAAAAATAGAACTGATACAAGAATTTATGTAAGAGGTGATAAAACCATTAATTATGGAAGAGTGTTAGAAATAATGGGACTGTTATCTGGATCTGGTTTTACAAAAGTAGCACTAATATCAGAACCTTACAAAGAAAGGTAACAAGAGGTGAATAGAAGCTTACTCATATCTTCTGTTTTACACTGTATTTTGATTATGATTACTGCAATGAGTTTACCATTTTTGGCAAAAAAACCCATTGATCTGCCTCCAATTGTTTCTGTTGAATTAATTCAAATAACAGACAAAACCAATATCCCATTTGCGCCAAAAGCAAAAAAAATAATTGAAAAAATAAAAGAAAAAGAAAAAAAATTAGTGTCCGAACAAGCACCACCAAAAAAAGTAAAAAAAATCAAACCAGATTCAGTTCCAATGCCTGATGAAAAACCAGAAAAACTTGAAAAGACAAAAGAGGATAAACAAAATCCAGAAAAAATCGATAATGAAGTAAAACAAGTTTCAGAGTTTGAAAAAGATGAGCTTTTTGATCCGAATAATATTGCTGCACTTATTGATAAATCTAAAGAGGAAAGTGCTGAAATAATAAATAAAACTAACAAAATAACCCAAGACCAACAAAAAAATTTGGAAAACATAGGATTGTCTCTAAGCGAGGAAGATGCACTAAAAGCACAAATATTTGGATGTTGGAGTATACCTTTAGGATTACCTTATAATGAAAACTTACTTGTCAGAATTAAATTACAGTTAAATCCTGATGGAACAGTTTCACAATCAGAAATATTAGATCATGCAAGGATGAATAAGCCAGGACAAGGGTTCTATAAAGTTTTAGCTGAAAGTGCTTTAAGAGCAATTAAATTGTGTCAACCTTTAAGAGTACCAACTACAGGTTATGAGAGATGGAAAGAATTACAGTTAAATTTTGATGCAAGAGAGATGCTAGAAGGATAAGATATCAAAAATGTTTAGAATATTTTTTTTATTTT
>CACEDG010000031.1 GCA_902558225.1 uncultured Pelagibacteraceae bacterium
CAAAAGCTAATATAGCTCCAGATATCATTTCATAAGCCGGTATTTCATTCTTTATCAGCTGGGAGAAACCTGATCTAAGTGTATTTAAGCCCTCATATCTCGCATAAATTACACCTATTATTGCGGTTATAAATATTAGAGATATTGTATTAAATGCTCCAATTTGAGACCCTATTTTTATAAATAGATAAATTTCTAATATTGGAACTAAAATTATAGTTAAAATAACTGAGTTCATTTGTCTTTAATGTAATTGTTAGTTGAAATTATTCAACATAGTAATTAAGTTAATGATATATGAGTTATAGTTTTGAATATATTGACATAATACTTCTTGCGATGATCGCGGGTTTTATTTTTCTAAGGTTAAGAGGTATCTTGGGCAAAAGAACTGGTTACGAGGGCAAAACTAATCCACAGTTCCAAGAAATAATTGAAAAAATAAATACTGATGTCAAAGAAAAATTAAACGACAACTTTGATGAAACTGCTCAAAAGGAGTTTTTAAAAGGAGCAAAGATTGCTTATGAAACTATAATTACGGACTTTAGTGATGATGATAATAAACTTATAAAAAGTAAACCACTATTGAGTAAAAAAATTTATGACCAATTTAATCAAGCGCTAAAAGAGAGAAGTAACAGAGGACACTATGCAGAAATTACTTTCATAGGAGTAAATTCTGCAGATGTTAAAGAGCATAAAAAAACAAATAGTATTTTAAAAGTCACAGTAGATTTTGTTGGCGAGGTAATTACATGTATTAAAGATAAAGATAAAAAGATTATATCTGGTGACCCAGAAAAAATTAAGAAAATTTATGACACCTGGGTCTTTTCAAGAGATACGAGATCAACAAATCCAAACTGGCAGTTGGTAGATATTTTAACCTAATTGAGTGATAAACTTTCAGATAAAGATAAAAAAGATTGGGAAAATTTTTTATCTAATAAAGAAGTATTAAAAGACAAAGATTCATTAGAATTAAAAAAAAAAGTAACCAAAACTCAATCCTTCGATTTACACGGTTTTACTCTTGATGAAGCAAACAAGGAAATTGATCATTTAATAAGACAGTCTTACATAAATGGTACAAACAAATTGATTATTGTAACAGGTAAAGGATTGCACTCAGAACATGAAAAAGACCCTTATGTCTCTAAAGATTTGGGAATTTTAAGATACTCTGTGCCAGAATACATCAAAAATAATAATGAACTTATGAGTATGATTTATGAGATTAAAACGGCAGATATCAAAGATGGCGGTAGTGGAGCTTTTTATATTTTTTTAAAAAAAAAATTATAAAATAAATTTAGATAAATCAGTATCTTTAACCAAGTTATCTAAGTTTTTATTTATATAATCTTTATTAATTACAACTTTTTCACCTGATCTATCTGTAGCTGTGAAACTTATATCATCTAGAATTTTTTCTATTATGGTATGCAATCTTCTTGCACCAATATTTTCAACTGTTGCATTAACTTCAGAGGCTATTTTAGCAATTGTTTCAATCCCATCTTCAGAAAACTCCAAATCTACATTTTCAGTTTTTAACAAAGCTATGTATTGTTTGATTAAACTAAAATCAGGCTCTTTTAATATTCTTTCAAAATCATCACTAGTTAGTGCCTCTAATTCTACACGAATAGGAAGTCTTCCTTGTAATTCTGGCAGTAAGTCAGATGGTTTTGCAAGTTGAAATGCGCCAGAGGCAATAAATAGGATATGATCTGTTTTAATTGGACCATATTTTGTATTTACTGTTGTTCCTTCAATTAAAGGCAACAAGTCTCTTTGAACTCCTTCTCTAGATACATCACCGCCAACTCTATCAGTTCTTCCAGATATTTTATCTATTTCGTCTAAAAAAACTATACCATTATTTTCTGTTGAAATTTTTGCAGACTTTATAATTTTATCCTGCTCAATTAATTTATCTGACTCATCATTAATTAAAATTTCATGAGACTCTTTCACAGTCATTTTCTTTTTTTTCTCTTTATTACCCATTGATTTTCCTAGCATCTCACCAATGTTTATCATACCTACGTTTGCTCCAGGCATTCCTGGTATTTCAAATGATGCTCCACTAGTTCCACCTGTGTCATTTACTGATATTTCAATTTCATTATCGTCTAAATCACCGTTTCTTAATCTTTTTCTGAAACTTTCTCTTGTAGCTAAGCTTGCTTTTTTACCAACAAGAGCATCTAAAACTTTTTCCTCAGCTGATTTTTGAGCTTGAGCATAAACTTCTTTTCTTTTTTTAATTTTTTCCATTGAAATAGCAATCTCAATAAGGTCTCTCATAATTTGTTCGACATCTCTTCCTACGTATCCAACCTCAGTGAATCTTGTTGCTTCGACTTTTACAAATGGAGCTTCGGCTAATTTAGATAACCTTCTTGATATTTCAGTTTTTCCTACACCAGTTGGTCCTATCATCAGTATATTTTTTGGTAAAACTTCATTTTTCATCTCACCTTTAAGTGCTTGCCTTCTCCATCTATTTCGAAGAGCTACAGCGACCGCTTTTTTTGCTTTATTTTGACCAACAACAAATCTATCTAATTCAGAAACAATTTCTCTCGGAGATAACGAACTAACTAAATTTTCATTTTCATCAGAGCCTTTATCTTTAGGCATTAGTTTAGTCACGTTTGATTTTTCCATTATATCTTTTCAACCTTAATATTATTGTTTGTAAAAACACAAATTTCAGATGCAACTTCAATCGCTTTTTTTGCTACCTCTTCTGCACTCATATCTGAACTCATCAGAACCTTACCAGCAGCTAAAGCATAGTTTCCACCGGAACCTATTCCAATTACATCACCCTCAGGTTCTAGCACGTCACCTGTGCCTGAAATAATATAGCTGTTATCTTTATCTCCAATTGCCATTAATGCCTCAAGTCGTCTTAAATATTTATCAGTTCTCCAATCTTTTGCTAATTCAACAGCTGCTCTTGATAAATTTCCAGCATGTTTTTCTATTTTTGCCTCTAACCTTTCAAACAGAGTTAAAGCGTCTGCTGTCGATCCAGCAAAGCCAGCTACAACATCTCTTTTATCAATTTTTCTTACTTTAGAAGCAGTGCTTTTCACAACTGTATTTCCCATACTTACTTGGCCATCACCTGCGACTACTACTTCATTGTTTTTTCTTACTAATACAATCGTTGTCATAGCTTATAAATGGATATTAATTTTGATACTTCAAGCCCAGGTTTAGTATTATTGCCATAATTGAATAATATATGTATACCTCTTTTTAATTATGAAGCGTAAAGGCAAAATTAGTAGAAAAACTAAAGAGACCAGCATCAGCGTCGACTTGAATATTGATGGTAAAGGTAAATACAAAATTGATACTGGAATAGGTTTTTTAAATCATATGTTGGAACAACTATCTAAGCATTCTTCAATTGATATGAATATTAAAGCCAAAGGTGATACTCATATTGATTTGCACCACACAACTGAAGACACAGGAATTGCTATCGGTGAAGCTTTAAAAAAAGCTTTGAAAAAATCTATCGGCATAAGAAGATACGCACACGCAATGATACCTATGGATGAAACATTGTCACGTGTTGCGATCGATATATCCAATAGGCCATATTTAATTTGGAAAGTAAATTTGAAAGTGGAAAAACTTGGAGAGATGGATACAGAACTATTTAAAGAATGGTTCCAAGCTTTTTCTCAAGCAGCTGGAATTACTTTGCACGTTGAAAATATTTATGGTGATAATAGTCACCACATTATTGAGTCTTGTTTTAAAGGATTAGCGAGATCATTAAGAGCTGCTTTAGAAATTGATCCAAGGAATAGTAAATCAATCCCATCGACTAAAGGCTCTTTATAAGTTTAATGAAGGTTACAATTGTTGATTATAATTCGGGCAATATTAGCTCGGTAATAAACTCTTTTAAAGAGGTTGCTAAAGATAAAGTAAATATCGAAGTTACTTCAGATCTAAATAAAATTAAATCAAGTGATAAGGTAGTTTTGCCTGGGCAGGGCTCATTTAAAAGCTGTGTAGATGCCTTGAATAAAATTAATGGCCTTATTGATACTCTTAATGAATTCGCGATAAGTGGTAAAAAACCACTTCTAGGAATTTGTGTTGGATTACAAATGTTTGCTGATATCGGCTATGAGGAAAGTGAAACAAAAGG
>CACEDG010000032.1 GCA_902558225.1 uncultured Pelagibacteraceae bacterium
GCTTTTTTATTAAATGAAACATCTATATTCATAAAATATACTTCGTCTATAAATTTTTCTTTTTTTATAGAAAAAGAATCAATCATTCCTTTAATTTGTTTTATTTCAATTTGATTTATTTTTTTTTGATCTGTTGAATTTAAAATTGAAAATATTAATTCTGAGAAAGCCTTTTCAAAACCCCTATCGATTACTTTATTTTTATCAAAATTTAACTCAAAGGATTGTGATATTTCTATATTCTCTATATCAAATGCTCTACTTTCAAATTTATCTGTGGAAAAAAAAAATAAAGTTAGAGATAGTAATATAAAAATTTTATATAAGTTTTTTGAATATATTATTTTAATACCTAACATACTATATAGTAATGAAAAAAAATTTATTTACATACAAAAAAAGTGGCGTTGATATTAATGCTGCTGATAAATTTATTAAGTACATTTCCAAAATATCATCAAAAAATAACGGCAAAAAAAAGTTAAGTAGCATTGGGGGATTTGGATCATTAACAAATCTTCCTAAAAATTTTAAAAACCCTAAGATTGTTGCGTGTACTGATGGTGTTGGAACAAAAATTGAGATTGCAAATCATCTTAATAAATTTGATACAATAGGAATTGACCTTGTTGCAATGAGTGTAAATGATCTTATTGTGCAAGGTGCCAAACCACTTTTTTTTCTTGATTATATCTCAATAAATAAAATTAATTTATCGAAATTAAAGTCGATAATAAAAGGAATTGTTAAAGGTTGCAGAATATCTAATTGTGAATTAGTTGGTGGTGAAACAGCAGAAATGCCAGGAACATATGAAAAAGGCAAATTTGATATTGCGGGTTTTGCAGTAGGACTAGTTGATGAAAGTAAGATACTAAAAAAAAACAAAATAAAAAATAATGATTTGATTTTAGCAGTTCCTTCAAGTGGTTTACATTCAAATGGATATTCTTTGGTAAGAAGTATTATTGCTAAGAAAAAAATTAATATTAAAAAAAATAGATATTTGAAAAAAGAACTAATCAAACCAACAAAAATTTACGTCAAAGAAATTTTAAGTTTAATCAATAAAAACCTTATAAATGGATGTGCAAATATTACAGGTGGTGGTTTACCTGGAAATATCGGAAGAGTAATTCCAAGTGGTTATTGTGCTAATATAAATTTAAATAATATTAAACCTCTTAAAATTTTTAAATGGTTAAAAAAAAATAAGATTAAGGATAAAGAAATGTTAAAAACATTTAATTGTGGTGTTGGTTTTTGTCTTATAACTAAACCAAAAAATCAAAAAAAAATTACTAGTTATTTTTCAAAAGACTTCAAACCATATTTAATTGGTAAAATAGTTAAAAAACCATACAAGGTAAAACTAAATGGTAAAATCAATTGGGAATAAAAAAATTAAGACAGCTGTTTTTATTTCAGGAAAAGGCACTAATTTAAGAAATTTAATCAAATTTTCCAAATTAAAAAAATCACCAATAAAAATTTGTTTAGTATTTTCAAGTAATAGGTTAGCGAAAGGGCTTAATTACGCAAAAAAATATTTGATTAAAATGAAAATTTACAATTTTACAAACAAAAAAAAAGCTGAATTTCTCATTCTTAAAGATTTAAAGAAAAATAGAATAGATCTAATTTGCTTAGCTGGTTTTATGAAAATCTTGTCACCTGATTTTATTAAGAAATTTAAGGGTAAAATACTGAACATTCATCCATCACTTCTTCCGAAATATAAGGGGTTAAACACGCACGCACGTGCAATTAAAAATAAGGACAAATACTCAGGTTGTACTGTTCACTTGGTGAATGCGAGGTTAGATTCTGGAAAAATAATTCTCCAAAAAAAGATAAAGATATTTAAAAAAGATACAGTTTATAAATTAAAAAAAAGAGTTCAGAAACAAGAATATAAATTGTACCCAAAAGCTATAAGTAAATTATTCTTTAATCTTTGAAAAAAAAATCAATTTCTTTTTTTGCATTTTCAACACTGTCTGAGCCGTGAACAGAATTTTTATCAATTGAAATTCCATATTTTTTTCTTATTGTACCTTCTTCAGCATCTTTTGGATTTGTTGCACCCATTAAATTTCTATTTTCCTTAATAGCATTTTCTTTTTCAATGATCATTACTACTATTGGTCCTGATGAAAGGTAAGTGCATAAATCATTATAAAATGGCTTAGTCTGATGCACTTGATAAAAAAGCTCTGCTTCAGTTTTTTCTATTTGAATTTTTTTTTCCTTAACAATCTTAAAACCTTTTTCTAAAAACATTTGTTTTATTTCATCTTCCAAATGTCTTTCTACAGCATCTGGTTTTATTATTGACAGAGTTTGTTCCATATTATTCGTAATTGTCCTCTATTAGTTGATTTAATAATCTTACACCATAACCTGTTGCTCCACCTGAATTTAACGCACCACCATATTTTGAAAACGCCATCCCGGCGATATCTAAATGAGCCCAAGGTGTTTTATTAAGAATAAATCTCTGTAAAAATTGTGCTGCTGTTGTAGATCCTGCGCCCCCAACATAATTTATATTTTGCATGTCAGCATTTTTAGAGTCAATAAGTTTATCAAAATTTTTATGTAATGGCATTCTCCATAACTTTTCTTGAACTTTCTCACCTGCATCTAATAATTGTTTAGATAATTTATCATTATTAGAAAACAATCCAGCATACTCTGAACCTAAAGAAACTATAATTGCTCCAGTTAAAGTTGCTAAATCAACAATAAATTTTGGTTTAAATTTTTTTTCAGTAAATGTTAATGCGTCAGCTAAAACTAGTCTACCCTCTGCATCAGTGTTTAAAATTTCAATAGTTTTTCCACTATAAGATTTTACAATATCTCCAGGTCTTTGAGCATTTCCACTAACCATATTTTCCACAAGCCCTACAACACCAACTGCATTAACTTTTGCTTTTCTTAGTGCAAGATTTTTCATTAATCCAACAACGGCAGCAGAGCCTGCCATATCATAAGTCATATCTTCCATAAACTTAGCCGGTTTTAGAGAATAACCACCCGTATCAAAGCATACTCCTTTTCCCACAAAAGCCAGAGGTGCAGATTTATTTTTTGCACCATTCCACTCAATTGTAACAAGATATGAACCTCTAATACTTCCTTGACCCACACCCAATAATGCATTCATTCCTAATTTTTTTAATTTTTTCTCATCATAAATATTTATTTTTAAACCATTTTTTTTTAAGGAATTAATTCTTTTTGCATATTCATCTGGATGTAAAACATTGCCCGGTTCTGAAACTAAATCTCTTGTATAGAATGTACCCTCTTCAAGAGCTTTAAACTTTATCTGATCAGAATTAGATGTCTTATTGTTTGATCCAATCACATTGACCAAAACATTTCTCCTCTTCTTTTTTGATTTATATAAATTAAATTCGTATGACTTTAATTTCAAACCATGTAAAAAATGACCCAAAAAATTTTTAGCTTTAACAACAATAGTATCGGAATGAACAAAATAATCATTTTTTTTTTCATAATTTATATGTTTATGAAATTTTGCGCCTAAATTTTCAATGTCTGATGCTGTTATATCTTTTTTAACAGATACTAAAAATATCGACTTTTTTGAGTTAATTTCAAAAACAAGGATGTCTTGCTTTAAATCATTGGTTTTTAGCAGTTCAAATATATAATTGTACTCAGTATTTGAAATGAACTTTTTTAAACTATTAATATTGAATTTTTCTTCAACAAAAAGCACTAGGTTAGCTGCTGGGTTTTTAGAACCTTTATTCTTATAATTAATTTGAATAGACATAAATTTTAAATACACTCTATACGTGTTTCTGGTATATATGTTCAATATTATAAAATATCAATGAAAAAAATACTATTTAGAAAAATTTTAAATGATTGTTTAATTTTCTTTTTTATCTCTCTTATCTGTTCAAGTCTCATAGTATGGGTTTTTCAAGCAGTTAACTTTTTGGATATTATGATTGAAGATGGTAGAGATTATGTCATTTATATTAACTATACACTATTAAATTTTCCAAAAATAATATCAAAAATTTTACCT
>CACEDG010000033.1 GCA_902558225.1 uncultured Pelagibacteraceae bacterium
TTTTTGAGTAGACAAGGTTGAAAGTTTTTCTTTATTCTTAATAAAATCTTCTAACTGTTTGTCTCTCAAAGCCTCAACTCTTCTAACACCTGCTGCAATAGACGATTGGCTAATTGTTTTAAATTTTCCAATATCTCCGGTATTTTTCACATGTGTTCCACCGCATAATTCTGTTGAAAAATAAGCATCTTTTTCCTTACCCATTGAAACAACACGAACTTCTTCACCGTATTTTTCACCAAAGAAAGCTAATGCTCCTTTTTCTATTGCTGCCTTAGGAGTCATAATTCTTGTAGTAACCTCTGAGCTATTTTTCACATACTCATTAACTATCTTATCTATTGTCTCTAATTCCTCATTAGTAATTGGTTTCATATGGCTAAAGTCAAATCTTAATCGATCCGGTGCAACTAATGATCCTTTTTGCATCACATGCTTACCTAAAGTTCTTCTTAAAGACTCATGCAGTAAATGAGTTGCTGAATGATATGCTTTTAGATTATCTCTTCTTTCAACATCAATTTTCATTTCAACTATATCATTAATCTTGATTTCACCAGTTTTTACTGATCCATAATGAACAAATAAATCTCCAAGTTTTTTTTGTGTATCCTCAACTTCAAAAACAGAATTTCCAGATATTATTGTCCCTTTGTCACCAAGTTGTCCTCCTGACTCACCATAAAAAGGAGTTTGATTAGTTATTATCATTCCCTCTTCTCCCGTAGCTAGTGATTTAGCTTCTAGATTATTTTTGATTAAATTTAACACTACTCCTTCAGAATGGTTAGACTCGTAACCCAAAAATTCTGTGGGCCCGATTTTATCCTTTATTGAAAACCAAATTGCCTCCTCAGAGCTGTCCCCAGATCCTTTCCAATTTTTTTTTGCAAGATCTTTACTTTTTTTCATTAACTCATCAAATTTTTGATGGTCAACTTTTAACGATTTATTTTTCAAAATATCTTCCGTGAGATCTAATGGAAAACCGTAAGTATCGTATAACTTAAATGCTACCTCACCAGATAAAACTTTATCAATTTTAGAAATTTCATCATTCAAAATTTTGATACCTTTACCCAATAAAACTAAAAATTTTTCTTCCTCCATTTTTAATGTTTCTGTAATCAAAGACTCTGATCTCTCTAATTCTGGATAATTTCCAGACATTTCATTCTTCAAAGACTCAAAAATTTTATAAAAAATTGGTTCTTTTGATCCTAGTAAATGAGAATGTCTCATTCCTCTTCTCATAATTCTTCTAAGGACATACCCACGACCTTCGTTAGATGGCAGAACACCCTCTGCTAAAAGAAACGAGCTTGCTCTTAAATGGTCAGCAATTACTCTAAAACTCGATATATTGCTATCAGCTTGCTTCACTTTGGTTACATCTGATATTGAGTTTATTAATTTCTTAAAATGATCAGTTTGATAATTATCATGAGTTCCTTGTAAAAGTGCTGCTATTCTCTCTAATCCCATTCCTGTATCTACAGATGGCTTGGGTAGATCTATTCTTTTATCTTTTGAAACTTGTTCGTATTGCATAAATACTAAATTCCAAATTTCAATAAAACGATCTCCATCTTGATCTTTCGTTCCTGGTAAACCACCTTTTAAATGATCACCATGATCATAAAATATTTCTGAGCAAGGACCACAAGGGCCTGTTTCACCCATTGACCAAAAATTATCTGAAGTGGAAATTCTAATTATTCTATCATCGTTAAAGCCTGCTATTTTCTTCCAAAAATTAAAAGCTTCATCATCTTCATTAAAAACCGTTACATAAAGCCTATTTTTATCTAAACCAAAATCTTTAGTGATTAAATTCCATGCAAGTTCAATTCCTCTTTCTTTAAAATAGTCCCCGAAAGAAAAATTTCCCAACATTTCAAAAAAAGTATGATGTCTTGGAGTGTAACCTACATTTTCTAAATCATTATGCTTACCGCCTGCTCTAACACATTTTTGAGATGTAGTTGCTCTTTGATAATCTCTTTTTTCTAGACCGGTAAATACATTCTTGAACTGAACCATTCCAGAATTAGCAAACATTAATGTGGGATCGTTATTTGGAACTAAATTACTCGACTCAACAATCTTATGATCATTCTTCTCAAAATATTTCAAGAACGTACTTCTTATTTCATTTAATGATTTATCCGCCATACTTTAAAATACAGCTTTTTTATTCTATGTCTAGTTAGGGATAAAGGGGGGAAGGCGCTTATAACAAGCGCCTTTTATAATTTAAAGATGACCTTTAATTTTAGTTCTTTTTAGAAGGAGTAGCTTCTTTTGCAGCCTCTTCTTTTTCAGCTACTTTCTTCTCTTTTTCAATTTTTTCAGGACTTAATGGATTTCCTTCAATTTTCTTTGAAATCACACCTGCTTTTTCTCTGATTGCCATTTCTATTTCTGCAGCTACTTTAGGGTTTTGAGTAAGGTAAGTTTTTGCATTTTCTCTACCTTGACCTATTTTTTCACCCTTATAAGCGTACCATGCTCCTGATTTTTCTATAATGTCGGCTTTAGCACCTAGGTCAACTAACTCACCCATTTTACTAATTCCTCTGCCATACATTAAGTCAAACTCAACAACTTTAAATGGCGGTGCAACTTTATTCTTAACTACTTTTACTCTTGTAGTGTTGCCAATAATTTCATCCTTATCTTTGATGGCACCAATTCTTCTAATATCCATTCTTACAGACGAATAAAATTTAAGTGCATTTCCACCTGATGTTGTTTCAGGGCTTCCAAACATAACTCCAATCTTCATTCTAATTTGGTTAATGAAAATCATCATTGTGTTTGTATTTGAAATTGAACCAGTTAATTTTCTTAGAGCTTGACTCATTAATCTTGATTGAAGGCCAACATGATGATCGCCCATCTCACCTTCAATTTCAGCTTTTGGAGTTAAAGCCGCAACAGAGTCGATTACGATAACTGAAATAGAGCCTGATTTTACTAGCGTATCAGCGATTTCTAAAGCCTGCTCACCAGCATCCGGTTGAGAAATTAAAAGCTCTTCTGTATTAACTCCTAATTTTTTTGCATAAACTGGATCTAAAGCATGTTCTGCATCAACAAATGCACAAATTCCACCTGCTTTTTGAGCTTCAGCAACAACTTGTAATGCTAATGTTGTTTTTCCAGATGACTCTGGTCCATACACTTCAATAATTCTTCCTTTAGGTAAACCACCTATGCCTAAAGCTAGATCCAAACTTAAAGAACCTGTAGATATCGACTCGATATCCATTGCTCTTTTTTCACCCAATTTCATAACCGAACCTTTTCCAAAGTTGTCAGTTATCTGGCTGATTGCAGCATCTAGTGCTTTATTCTTTTCTTTAATGTCCAATTCTTGATCTTTTGTAGATTTAACTACTTTTAGGTTATTTTTCGTCATTTTTTGCCTCTTTTTTTAATTTTTTTAACACTCGAATCATAAATTAAATGTACACATTTTGTTCT
>CACEDG010000034.1 GCA_902558225.1 uncultured Pelagibacteraceae bacterium
AAAATTTAAAATCTTTATATTCAAATCTTGATCCTTGGCAAACAACTATGGTTGCAAGACATGAAGATAGACCTAAATCTAAATTTTTTATTGATAATTTATTTGAGGATTTTATTCCTTTGTCCGGTGATAGACACTATGGAGAAGATAAATCTGTTTTGACAGGGTTTGCAAAATTTAATGGTCAATCAGTTTTAGTAATCGGTCAAGAGAAAGGTGATGATTTAGATAGTAGGATTGATAGAAATTTTGGAATGATGAGACCTGAAGGTTATAGAAAAACAATCCGCTTAATGGAGCTAGCTGATAAGTTTAAAATTCCAATAATTTCCTTTATTGATACACCTGGCGCATATCCTGGAGTTGGTGCGGAAGAGAGAGGGCAAGCCGAAGCAATTGCAAAATCAATTGAGTGTTGTATGAAATTAAAAGTACCTACTGTGGCAATTGTAATTGGTGAAGGAGGGTCAGGTGGAGCAATAGCACTAGCGTCATCAAGTAAAGTTTTAATGTTAAGGAATGCAATTTATTCTGTTATTTCTCCAGAAGGATGCGCTACGATATTATGGAGGGATCCAAAAAAAATGTTAGATGCTGCAAAAGCGATGAAACTTTCAGCAAAAGATTTACTAGAGCTAAAAATAATAGATGAGATTATTGATGAACCATTAGGTGGTGCCCATCGAGATAAAAATTTGATTTTAGAGAATGTTCGCTCATCATTAATAAAAAATTTAAATGATTTAAATTCTATGACACACGAGGAAATTTTTGAAAATAGAAAAAATAAGTTTTTAAGAATTGGTAGAGACAAAGGCTTTATAGAAAATATAGATGATTTAAGTTCTTCAACTTATGTTCAAAACAACTATTACAAAATTTTTCAACAGAATAAAAAAACAATTTTTGCTTTTGTTATAATATTCATTTCAATATTTTTGGTTTCTATTTTTTTATAAAGATCCACAACAATTTTTAAATTTTTTACCTGTTGCCTCACATCTATCATTCCTTGATATCTTTTCATTTTTTTTTAGTAAAAGAAGACATTTAGGATCAATTTTCATATTTTCCTTTTTTTTAATTTTATCATTTGTCTCTTTTATCACTCTCAAGTTAAATAGAATTGTTACAAAATCAAACTTTAATTTTTCTAATAGATTTTCAAATAATGTAAATGCCTCTTTCTTATATTCAATTAAAGGGTCTCTCTGTCCGTAAGATCTTAGACCAATTACTTGTCTCAATTGTTCTAAATATTGAATATGTGATTTCCAATTAAGATCAATACACTGTAAAAAAATTCTCTTTTCAATATCTTTAGCATTGTCATTGCCAACCATATCAACTCTTGCTTTTCTTGCATCTTGAAAAACTAAAATTATTTTATTTTTAATTTCTTTTTCACTAAGCGAAGAAATATCTTTAAAATCTTCCTTACTTAAATTTTTGCCCACTAATGTTTTAAGTTTATTTTCAAATTCATTTGACTTTGGATTTGAAAGATTTTGAGTTTTTAATCGAATAATATTATCCACTATTTCTTGAAGAAAATCTTCAGAATAACTAAAAATATTGTTATTAATAATCGCTTCATCTCTTTGTGAAAATATTACTTGCCTTTGATCGTTGAGAACATTATCAAATTTCAAAAGGGTTTTTCTTATATCAAAGTTTCTAGCTTCAACTTTTTGTTGGGCTCTTTCAAGAGCTTTATTTATCCAAGGATGATCAATGCTTTCACCATCTTTTAGACCAAGTTTCTCGAGCATTTTATTCATAGACTCTGATCCGAATATTCTCATCAAGTCGTCCTCTAAACTTACATAAAAAATTGAATTTCCTTCGTCACCTTGACGACCAGATCTTCCTCTTGCTTGATTATCTACTCTTCTAGATTCCATTCTTTCTGTTCCGATTACAAATAGCCCACCAAGAGATTTAATTTTTTCTTTATTAATCTTTAGTTCTTCAGTTGGTATTGATCCTTTTTTACCACCTAATTGTATATCAACACCACGCCCAGAAATACTTGTTGTTATAATAACAGATTTCTCTTTTCCAGCATTTGCAATTATTTCAGCTTCATTTTCATGATTTTTTGCATTTAAAACAGTGTGTGTAATTTTTTCTTTTCTCAAAAGATTTGAGTAAATTTCAGATTTATTGATGCTTGATGTAAAAATTAAAAGTGGCTGACCTTTTTGATTACACTCTTTTATTTTTTCAATAATTGCACTATTTTTCTCTGTTTCAGTTCTAAAAATTTGATCGTTAAAGTCTTTTCTAATCATTTTATTGTTAGTAGGAATTGTTATAACTGGCAGATTATAAATTTCTAAAAATTCTTGTGCTTCTGTAGCCGCTGTCCCAGTGCATCCACAAATTTTTTTATAAAGTTTAAAATAATTTTGATAGGTTATTGATGCCAATGTTTGATTTTCAACCTGAACATCAATTTTTTCTTTAGCCTCTAAAGCTTGATGAAGACCATCTCCAAATCTTCGACCTTCAAGTATTCTTCCTGTCAGCTCATCTATTATTTTCAAACTATTATCTTTTATTATGTAATCTTTACCCTTTTCAAATAAATGATTAGCTCTTAAAGCCTGATTTACATGGTGAACTAGATTTAAGTTTTCTGGATCATAAAAATTATTATTTTTCAATATTCCTGCATTTGAAAAAATTTCCTCTACATGATTTATCCCATCATTTGTAAGGAGAATATTTTTATCTTTTTCATCAATTTCATAATCCTTCTCTTTTAAAAGTTTTACTAGTTTATCTATTGCAAGATATTGATCAGTTTTATCTTCAGCCGCGCCAGAAATTACTAATGGGGTTCTTGCCTCATCAATAAGACACGAGTCTATTTCATCTACAATTGCAAAATGATGTCCTCTTTGAACCATTTCATCTTTAGAATATTTCATGTTATCTCTTAAGTAATCAAAGCCAAGTTCACTGTTGGTTGCATAAGTAATGTCACAGAAATAATTTTTCTTTCTCTCCTCATCATTTTGATCATTATTTATAAAGCCTGAGCTTAAACCCAAAAAATTATATATCTTTCCCATTTCTTGAGAGTCTCTTTTAGCCAAGTAATCATTTACAGTTACAATGTGAACTCCTTTCTCAGTTAGCGCATTTAGATAAGCAGCGAGGGTAATGGTTAAAGTTTTTCCTTCACCAGTTTTCATTTCAGCTATTTTCGACTCATGCAATACAATTCCACCAAGAATTTGAACATCGAAATGCCTTTCATTCCTTATTCTGTAAGATGCTTCTCTTACCAGCGCAAAAGCATCTGGTAAAATTTCATCTAATTTAACATCACTCTTAATTTTTTGTTTTAACTCTTGGGTTTTTAGAGGAAAATCTGAGTCTTTTAAGCTTTTTAAATTCTGTTCTAAAGAATTAATTCTATTCACAAT
>CACEDG010000035.1 GCA_902558225.1 uncultured Pelagibacteraceae bacterium
TGTTAAAAATGATAAGCTTACTGAAAATAAAAACACTATCGGTTTTGTGGGAGCGCCTTGGACATTATTGGTTTACATGATTAACAAACAATCACCTAAGTTAAATCTAAATAACGACTTTTTTAAAAATAAAGCTATAATTCAGCAGACGTTAAAAATTATTGAAAAATTTTTAATGATTCACATTAAAAATCAAATTAATAACGGTGCTGAAATAATCCAAATTTTTGATAGTTGGGCAGGATTATTAAGTGATAAAGATCTTGATTTTTATGTTTATAATCCAACACACGCTTTGGTAAGTTTTGTAAAGTCCTTAAAAATTCCGGTAATATGTTTCCCGAGAAACATTGAAAACTATAAAAAATATTGTGAAATTGTTAAACCAGATGTGATTTGTATTGATTATAATGTAGATCCATTAAGAATTGAAAAAGAAATATCTATTCCTGTACAAGGAGGCATGGATCCCAAAATTTTACTCACTGATAAAGAAAACCTTAAAAAAGAGGCAGAGAAATATTTAGATATCTTTAAAAATCATCCATATATATTTAATCTGGGCCATGGAGTTTTGCCAGAGACAGATCCAAATTTAATGGATTATTTAGTTAAAACTGTAAAAAATTATTAATGAAAAAAGAACTCAATCATCCACCAGTAAATTTTGGCAAAACAGGTGTTCTAATAATTAATTTGGGCACACCAGACTCAACAAGCTGGCTTGATATAAGAAAATATTTGAAGGAATTCTTATCTGATAAAAGAGTTATTGAAGTCAATCCTTTGCTTTGGCAAATAATATTGAATGTTTTTATATTAAACTTAAGGCCATCTAAAACCGCTAAAGCATATAAAGAAATTTGGATGAAAGAAGAAAACATATCACCATTATTATATTACACTCGACAACAGGCAGATAAATTATCAAAATCAATAACTGAAAAAAATGTAATTATTGATTATGCTATGAGGTATGGGAACCCGAGTATAAAAAGTAAAATAAAAAATTTATATGAAAAAGGTTGTGAAAATTTAGTTATACTGCCGCTATATCCTCAATATGCAGCAGCAACAACGGCAACTGTTTGTGACGAAGTATATAGAACGCTTATGAAAATGAGGTGGCAACCATCAATAAAAATAATACCACACTATGAGTCACATCCTTTGTACATAGATGCACTTGTGAACTCATTAAATAAAAAAATTAAAGAAATAAACTGGAAGCCAGATTTAATATTGGTATCTTATCATGGTATACCTCAAAAATACTTTGATAAAGGAGATCCATATCATTGCTATTGTCAAAAGACTACAAGATTAATTTCAGAAAAGTTTAACTCAATAGAGCTTATGACAACTTTTCAGTCAAGGTTTGGACCCCAAAAATGGCTTGAACCTTATACAGACAAGACTTTAGAGAAATTACCGAGTGAAGGTAAAAAAAATGTTCTAGCAATATGTCCTGGCTTTTCTTCAGATTGTGTAGAAACTTTAGAGGAAATACTTATTCAGGGCAAAGAAAGCTTTTTAGAGTCTGGAGGAGAAAATTTCGATATGGTTCCATGTTTGAATGACAGTGATGATCATATAGCTCTATTAAAATCATTAGTTCAAAAAAATATATAATTGATGAATACATATTTACTTTTCAAATCTCTACATTTGATAGCTGTAATTTCTTGGATGGCTGGTCTTTTATATCTTCCAAGAATTTTTGTTTATCACTCACAAAACAATGACAAACCATTAGTATCTGAGGTGTTTAAAGTTATGGAAAAAAAATTATTTTTTTACATTATGACACCAGCAATGACTTTGTCTTGGATATTTGGATTATTATTAATTCACGAAATAGGTTTTAGCCAGTTAGGGCAAAAATGGATGATTTTGAAATTAGTTTTCGTGGTAATTTTAACTTTATATCATTTTTACCTAGGTAGAATTTTGGGGCAATTTAAAATAGATATGAATAGGCACTCTCATAAATTTTATAGATATATTAATGAAATACCTACATTATTGCTGATTTTGATCATTTTTGTTGTTATTTTTAAACCTATCTAGGGTTGAATAAATTTAATTAGTATATATATTAAGCCTATTATTAAGTCCTTAATAATAATCTCATGAACATACAAGAACTAAAACTTAAATCATCTGAACAGCTTATTACTCAAGCAGAAGAACTTGGTATTGAAAATGCAAGTACCTTAAGAAAACAAGAGATACTTTTTGCAATTTTGAAAAAAGTTGCAGAAAAAGAGGAAATTACTGGTGCAGGAGTGCTTCAATTACTTCAAGACGGCTTTGGCTTTTTAAGAGCAATGGAGTCAAATTATCTCCCGGGTCCAGATGACATTTATGTTAGCCCAAGTCAGATTAGAAAATTTGGATTAAGAACAGGTGATACTGTTGAAGGACCAGTAAGAGCTCCAAAAGAGGGAGAGAGATATTTTGCGTTATTGCAGGTAAGTAAAATAAATTTTGAAGAGCCTGATAAGTCTAGACATAAAATTGCATTTGATAACTTAACCCCTTTGTATCCTGATAAGCAACTTGTTATGGAAGTTGAACAAATTAAACCGGAAAAAAAACAAGATTTAACCCCAAGACTTATAGATTTGGTTAGCCCTATTGGCAAAGGCCAAAGATCAATTATTATTTCACCCCCTAAAGCCGGTAAAACTATGATTTTACAGAGCATAGCGAACTCAATAGCAAAAAATTATCCTGAATGTTATTTAATTGTTTTATTAATTGATGAGAGACCTGAAGAAGTGACCGATATGCAGCGAACTGTTAAGGGAGAAGTTATAAGCTCAACTTTTGATGAACCAGCTCAACGTCACGTAGCTGTTGCTGAAATGGTTATAGAAAAGGCCAAAAGATTAACAGAACACAAAAAGGATGTTGTTATATTGTTAGATTCGATCACAAGACTCGGAAGAGCTTACAATGCTGTTATTCCTAGCTCAGGTAAAGTCCTGACCGGTGGTGTTGATGCTAATGCTTTGCAGAGACCAAAAAGGTTTTTTGGTGCTGCGAGGAATATAGAGGAAGGTGGATCACTTACAATTATTTCTACTGCTTTGATTGATACTGGAAGTAGAATGGATGAGGTAATTTTCGAGGAATTTAAAGGCACAGGTAATAGTGAAACTGTATTAGACAGAAAAATAGCAGATAAAAGAATTTATCCTGCAATAGACATTACAAAATCAGGGACTAGAAGAGAAGAATTACTTTTTGATAAAAATGATCTTCAAAAAATGAATGTCCTAAGGAGAATTATTGCCCCAATGGGAACGATGGATGCAATTGAATTTATAAGCTCAAAATTAAAGGATACCAAAAATAATGCTGAGTTTTTCAATTCAATGAATAAACCAGCTTAAAATTCTAAATATAACCTA
>CACEDG010000036.1 GCA_902558225.1 uncultured Pelagibacteraceae bacterium
TTGAAACATTAATACATTCTATGATTAAAAAGACTTTTTATCAAAATAGTAAATATGCTCAGGAATTAATTCAAACCTTTGAATCTGACTTTGTTTTTGGTGAAAACACAATTAATCGAATAAAAATAAGCGAAATTAATGCGGTTAAAAAAGATCAATTAGTAAAATTGTGTGAAAGGATAAATTCAATTGAAGATTGTAGTTTGAAAATGAATTCAGAAAATATAGTTATGGGCGATGGTAATGTTGATGGTCCAATTATGTTAATTGGAGAAGCCCCTGGATTATTAGAGGATAAAGTTGGAAAACCTTTCCAAGGTGACGTGGGTTCACTTTTGAACAAAATGCTTCTTGCAATAAATATTAAACGAGAAAAGATATATATAACTTATGCTTTGAATTTTAGGCCTCCAGAGGACAGAAAGCCATTGGGTCATGAAATAAGAAAATATTCAGAATTTTTAAAAGAGCACATCTCAATTATTGATCCAAAAATTATTATTTTAATGGGAAGTACTGCAATGGAAGCTGTTTTTCGCTCAAATGAGAAAATTTCTGAGACTAGGGGTAAATGGAAAGAGATAATATTAAAAAACAAAACTTACCCTATTATGGTAACATTTAGTCCATCTTACTTAATTAGATTTCCTGACAAAAAGAAATTTTCATGGGAAGATTTAAAAAACCTAAGACAAAAAATTGGGGATTTGAAAATTAATATCTAATGTCAAATATTGCTGGTGTTGATGAAGTTGGTAGAGGAAGTTTAGTTGGGCCAGTATATGCCGCTGCTGTCATATTAAAAAAATCAATTAACAAGAGGATTTTAAAAGACTCAAAAAAATTATCTAAATCAAAAAGAGAAATTTTAGCAAGATATATTAAAAAAAATTCTACGTGGGCAATAACTAAAGCTTCTTCAAAAGAGATTGACAAAATAAACGTGCTTCAAGCAAGTTTACTAGCAATGAAAAGGGCCATAATAAAATTAAAAAAAAAACCATCTCTCGTTTTAATTGATGGAAACCAATTACCAAAAATCAAAGGCTATAAATTGAATGCTGTAATTAAAGGCGATCAAAAAATACCATCAATATCTGCAGCTTCCATTATCGCAAAAGTTGCTCGTGACAAAATGATTACCAAGCTTCATAAAAATCACAAAAATTATCACTGGAATAAAAATTTTGGGTACGGAACCAAAGAACATATTAAAGCAATCAGAAAATTTGGTATCACCGCACATCACAGAAAAACTTTTTCACCAATTGATAAGGTTAAATAGGTTTCACGTAGAAACACAATATATTGTTATTAGAATAAATCCCTACACTAATTAAAACTAAATAATTCAATCCTAGGTTGACCCAAGAATCTTTTTAGAGTCTAATTTAATATTACAAAATGAATTTAAACTTCAAAAATAAACTAATTAATGGAGATAGCTTGAAGGAATTGAAAAAGATTCCTGACGAGACTTTCGATTTAATTTTTGCTGACCCTCCTTACAACCTACAATTAAAAAGTGAATTAACAAGACCAGATAGATCTAAAGTGAGTGCAGTAAATGATAAATGGGATCAATTTGAAAATTTTAAAAAGTATGATGACTTTACCTATTCATGGTTAAGTGAGTGTAAAAGAATTTTAAAAAAGAATGGGTCTATTTGGGTAATCGGTAGTTATCACAATATTTTTAGGGTTGGCACTGCTGTTCAAAATTTAGGTTTTTGGATTTTAAATGATGTCATTTGGAATAAAAAAAACCCTATGCCAAATTTTAGAGGAACGCGCTTTACAAACGCCCACGAAACTTTAATTTGGGCATCTAAGTCTGAAAAATCAAAATACACTTTTAATTATCAATCCTTAAAATGTTTAAATGACGATCTTCAAATGAGATCTAACTGGGAATTGCCAATTTGCAATGGTTCTGAAAGACTAAAAAAGAATGGTAAAAAAGTCCATTCTACTCAAAAACCTGAGGCTCTACTTCACAGAATTTTATTAGCAACGACAAACAAAAATGATTTAGTTTTAGATCCTTTTTTAGGATCAGGTACAACAGCAACAGTTGCTAAAAAATTGGGCAGAAATTATTTTGGTATTGAAAAAGAAAAAACCTATTTTAAAGCAGCTGAGCAAAGATTAAAGAAAGCAAAACCTATAGAAGATGATTATTTAGATACTTTACAGAACGGAAGATCTAAACCAAGAATACCGTTCGGATCGTTGGTTGAATTAGGGATAATTAAACCAGGCACTACTATTTTTGATAATAAAAAGAAAATCAGTGCAAAAATTATGGCTGATGGCAGTATCAAACATGCTCAAACTGAAGGCTCAATTCATAAAGTAGCAGCTACAATTTTAGGTGCTGAAAGCTGTAATGGATGGACCTATTGGCATTATAACTTAAATGGAAACGCAGTTCCTATCGATCATTTAAGACAAAGATTAATTTCTAATAGTTAGTTTTTATAAATTTTGCCCAAATAGCCCTCTAAAAACTTTTTGTTTTTTACTAATCTTTTCAAAAAAATATTTCTTAATAATGTTGTTAAAGGATTAGATAAATGAAAAGTAAATTGATTTAATCTTGAGCGATTATTAACCATTTTTGTTTTATTAACTCTATTTCTAAAAAAGTTACTTTCAGTATTATTCTCAATATTCTCAAATAATTCATATGCGCCTTCTATTGATTGTGAAGCACCTTGAGCAAATGATGGTGGAAAAGCAAAAAAAGCATCTCCTATTAGATGAATATTATTATTATTAACCTCGAAAAAATCATTACTCACAAATACTGGGTATATCTTTAAATCATTAATACTATCAAAAAATTTCTTATTTATGTCCGGAATTTTTTCTAAAATCTTTTTAATAAAAATATTGTCATTAAACAACGAGTAATTTTTTTGCTCATCCTCTGAAAGTTGATATTTCATTACAGCTATAAAGTTAAAATCTCCATAAGGAGATAATGGATAAATAACATAGTGAAAATTTGAACCTAAAAACAACGAGATGTTTTTTTTATCAGCTATATTTGAAGAGCTTGGTATTATTCCTCTAATAGCTAAAGTATCATTAAATTTAGGTTTTATTTGATTTTTTGATAATAGGTTTTTACTCTTTGAAAAAACTCCATCTGAAATAATTAAATAATCAAATTCATAAGTTTCATTATTTTCAAAAGTGATTTTAACGATTTGATCTTGTTGTTCTATCTTTGAAATAATGTGGTCAAATTTTATTTCTTTTTCTAAATCCTTTTTTAAAAAATTAATAAGTGATGATCTTTTAA
>CACEDG010000037.1 GCA_902558225.1 uncultured Pelagibacteraceae bacterium
TTTTTTAAAGCATTTTTATGGTCTAATGAACAAGTATGCACCCAAACACGTTGAGGTTTTTCTAAAAAAGCATTTTTTATTGCAGATGATAGAAGAAACGATCCAATTTTTTTATTATGATATTCCTCTAATAAGCCAAGATATGCAATCTCAACTTCATTTTGTTCTGCATGGAAAATAAGCTCAAAGTAACCTACCAGGTCATCATATTTTTTTACGATAAATGTTTTAACTTTGTCGTCAGTTGTGTAATCAATCCAATTTTTATCTGTCCACACTAAACGATCAACCCAATGATGTTTTTTTCCTACATTTTTGTAGAAAAATTTATTAATTTGGAAATTTTCAGGCTCTACTTTTTCATAGGAAAATCCATTTTGAGTAAGTCTAGTTTCTTTTAAATCATTTAAAGAATTAATTTCTAAATAATTTCTCTCAATTTTTTTACTCACTCGACCATCTTTCCAACTCTCTCACCTCCAAATAAATGGAAGTGAAGATGAGGCACTTCTTGACCTCCATGCTCATTTATATTTGCAAGGGCTCTATATCCCTTACCTGTATCAACTGAAATGCCTAATTTTTTGGCAACAATATTAATTCCTTTGATAAGGCCTACTATCTCCTCTGGTGATGCCTTTGTACTAAAATCATCCAAATCAATATAGCTTCCTTTAGGAATAACTAATGCATGTACTTTCTTCTGAGGATTGATGTCGTGGAAGGATAAAATAAACTCATCTTCATAAATTTTTTTACAAGGAATTTCACCCCTCAAAATTTTTGCGAAAATATTATTTTTATCGTAACTCATTTCTTTCTTTTATTGAGTTCTTCTATTACGTCCTCGATCTTAATATTATTGGCCTCTAAATACATAATCAAATGGTAAAAAACATCTGCAGCTTCGTGAATTTTATTGGAATCGTTATTTACTGCCTCTACTAACTCATTAATTTCCTCTAATATTTTACTTTTCGATAATTGTTTATTACTTAACAAAGTATTTGTATAAGATCCATCAACTGGATTATTTTTTCTATCTCTTGCTAATAAGATTAAATCCTCTAAAGTTTTTAACATAAATAATAATAAAATAATTATAACTTTATGTCATTGATAAGAAAAGTATATTAATATAAAAAAAGATATGCGAGATACTCTTTATAATACTGCTCCATTATTTAACATTGATCATATCAAAAAACTTAACAAAACAATAAGTGAGCATTTTGTTCCAGGTAGTGATAAACCTAATACTGATGCTATAAAAACATCGCAAGTAAAATTTGTAAATTTAGGTGCAATTCAACATTTAATATCACCATTCTTAGATTTTATTATTCATTCAAATACTTATTATTATGGATTTGATATTTTCCAATTAACCGGCAGTAAAAAATTAAATTATAATACATATCAAAAAGATGAAGAATATACATGGCATATGGATGCAACGGTCCGATCACCAATAAGAGACATAAAATTAACATGTCTTTTAAATTGTTCAGATAATGATTACGAAGGTGGAGACCTTTTTTTATTCAGAGATAAAGATGTAAAAGTTGAAAATTTTAGCCCAGGTTCGGCTGTTGTTTTTCCTTCATTTATAAGTCACAAAGTAGAAAAAATAATTTCTGGATCAAGAGCAACACTGGCCATTTGGATGAATGGACCTAAATTTAGATAAAATTAAATTCTTACAGGTATTCCTTTAGAATCTAAATATTTTTTAGCCTCTTGAACTGAATGTTTGCCATAGTGAAATATTGAGGCCGCTAAAACTGCACTAGCATTTCCTAACTTAATTCCATCAACTAAATGATCTAAATCGCCAACGCCTCCTGATGCAATTACAGGAATATTAACTTTGGATGAAATTTTAGACATTAGTTCAATATCATAACCAACTTGGGTTCCATCTCTATCCATAGAAGTTACTAATAATTCCCCTGCACCATATCGCTCCATCTGTTTTGCATACTCTAAAGCATCAATACCACTATTATTTCTTCCACCATGTGTAAATACTTCCCATTTTCCTCCATTCTTTTTTGCATCTATTGCAACTACTATGCATTGTGATCCAAACTTTTTCGAACTATCAATAACAACTTTTGAATTTTCAACTGCTGCCGTATTTATTGAAACTTTGTCAGCACCGCAGTTAAGTAATTTATTAATATCTTCTACACTTCTAATTCCACCACCTACTGTTAAAGGAACAAAACACTTTCTCGAAGTTTTTTCTACAACATCGTAAATAATATCTCTATTTTCATTAGAAGCAGTTATATCTAAAAAACAAATCTCATCAGCTCCGCCATCACTATAAATTTTTGCCTGTTCTACAGGATCTCCTGCATCTTTAAGATCAACAAAGTTAATTCCCTTTACAACTCGGCCATTTTTAACATCTAAACAAGGTATTATTCTATTTTTAAGCATCTTCTTTCACTAGTTCCTCTAATTTTATATCTCCATCATAAATTGCTTTACCAACTATTATACCTTCGACGTTTTTTAAATTCCTCGCTTTTTTAATGTCATCCATTGACGAAACTCCACCAGATATGACCACAGGACAATTAGATATCTCAGCAACTTTTAAAGTTTCCTCAAAGTTTGGGCTTTGTTTCATACCATCTCGATTGATATCTGTATAAATTATTCTACTTACACCGTAATCATTAACTTTTTTCAAATAATCTAAGGCTAATTGATTAGAATTTTCTTTCCATCCAGACACTGATAGGTACTCATCTTTAGCATCTAAACCCAAAGCAATTTTTTTTGGAAATTGTTCGCACGCTTCTTTTAAAAAATTTTTATCCTTTATTGCTGCGCTTCCTAAAATAACTTTTTCTACACCAGCATCTATATATTTTTGAATATTATCTAGATTTCTTACACCACCACCTAGCTCAACCTTTAAATCAAATTTAGCAATTATGTCTTTAATAATATTTTGATTAACTGTCTCACCAGTCAAAGCTCCGTCTAAATCAACTATGTGTAAATTTTTAAAACCA
>CACEDG010000038.1 GCA_902558225.1 uncultured Pelagibacteraceae bacterium
TTTCAGCTTTCTTTTGTGGTTTAGCTGGAGGTATTATGGGTGGGTTGGTTGGATACATTGACTCTACTGATGTTGCATTTGATGGAAGAGAAATGGGAGTGTTTATGGTTTTGATGGCAATTTTAGGTGGTAAAGGAACTTTATGGGGTCCTATAATTGGAGCTACTGTGTTTCATATTTTTAAAGAAGGTTTTTGGACATTCTTTTTAGGATGGCAGTATGTTGCTCTTGGAGTGTTAATTGTTGTAATTGTAATTTATTTCCCAGAGGGAATTATGGGATGGTTAAGAGAAAAATATCCAGAAAAATTTGGGGAAGTAGTAGATGAGGCTGATCGAAAAGCTCAGGTGGAATTAAAATGAGTATTCTAGAGGTCAATAATGTGAGTAAATCTTTTGGTGGAGTAAAAGCCAACGTAGATATTTCTATGACAGTAGAAAAAGGTAAAATATTTGGATTGATTGGCCCCAACGGTTCAGGAAAAACAACTTTGTTTAACTCTATTGTAGGGACCTATCCTATAGATAATGGCTCTATAAAATTCAATGGGAAGGAAGTATCAGAATTACCAGTTCCGGTAATTGCCAAACTTGGATTGTTAAGAACTTTTCAACAAACTCGAATTTACGGAAAACTTAATTGTGTAGATAATATGCTTATTAGTCATAAAGGAAGTGACGAAAGTATATTGAAAATATTCTCTAAGATTCCCAAAGATTTGACAGAAAAAGCTGAGAATCTCCTAAATTTTGTCGGGCTTTATCAAAAAAGAAATTTACGAGCTGGCGACTTGTCATTTGGTCAACAAAAATTATTAGAACTTGCGATGGCTTTAATGAATGAACCAGAAATGCTTTTATTAGATGAGCCAACCGCAGGTATTAACCCAACTTTAATTAATGGGATTATTGATAGATTAATAAAAGTAAATAAAGATTTTGGAATTACTCTTTTAGTAATTGAACACAACATGAGAGTTATTATGCAATTAGCTGAGAGTATTTATTGTTTAGCCCATGGTAAGATGCTTGCAAATGGTACACCTGATGAAATTAAAAATGATAAGCGTGTCATCGATGCTTATTTAGGAGCTCAATAATGTCCAACCAGTATGAAGTTTTAGGCAAAGCTCCAGGCGCCGAAGATTTAAAAAAATTATCACCAAATAATGTTCATCTAAAAATTAAGAATATGAATGCTGGATATGGAAAAATGGAAATTCTTCATAATTTTGATCTCTTTGTTAGTAAAGCACAATCACTTTGTTTGATAGGCCCAAATGGTGCTGGAAAATCTACAATACTTCACTCAATTTATGGATTTACAAATATATTTTCAGGTCAAATTGAAATAGATGGAAAAGAGATTACTAATTTAACACCAGCAGAAAAACTAAAATCTGTTGGTATAGCTTACATACTTCAAGATAATTCTGTTTTTCCAGATATGACTGTTGAGGAAAATTTATTAATGGGTGGTTTTATAAAAGAAAAAACAGAGGAATCATATGAGGAAGCAGAGAGAATTTTTGAAAAGTATGAAAGATTAAGAAATAGAAGATATCAACCTGCTAAGGTTTTGTCTGGTGGAGAGAGAAGATTATTAGAAATTTCAAGAGCATTAGTTATG
Organism: uncultured Pelagibacteraceae bacterium; assembly: GCA_902558225.1. GTDB lineage: Bacteria > Pseudomonadota > Alphaproteobacteria > Pelagibacterales > Pelagibacteraceae > Pelagibacter. Next base: position 1,630 of record CACEDG010000038.1, read on the forward strand.
AAACCATCAGTATTATTGGTGGACGAACCTTCAATTGGTTTAGAACCGAGATATATAGATATGGTATTTGAAATTCTGGGAGATCTTCAACAAAATGAAAAAAAAACTATTATCCTAGTTGAGCAAAATGCAAAAAAAGGACTTGAGTTTGCAGATATTGGATATGTTTTGGTTTCAGGTCAAACTGCAATTGCTGGAAAAGGTGATGATCTTTTAAATAATCCTGATGTTGGTCGCCTATTTTTAGGTGGTTGATGATAAATCCAAAATATTTCATTAAAGGCTTTTTAGCTATTAGAGGAGTTGGAAGTCCTGCGATAGCACTTGGTGCAAGTTTTCTTGCTATTGGTGCTTTGCTAAAAAATGTAGGTTTTACAATTCAAGAAAGTATTTTTTCAACTTTTTTAACTTATGCACTACCTGGCTCATTAGTTATGGCGGAGTCTATGTTAATCGGCGCTTCATTAATAAATATATTTATTGCTGTATGGCTGGTCAATGCAAGACTTTATCCAATGACAGTATCATTGATGCCATTATTAATTCATGAGTCTCAACCTAGATGGAAATATTATTTGTCATGTCATTTTATTGCTGTTTCGTCATGGCTAATTATGAAGGATAATTATGAAAGTATCGAAAAAGAAAATCGTATTGATTTTTGGATAGGCATAGGCACTGCAACTTGGTTGGTTGCAATTGTGTCTACAATAATAGGATATATTGCTTCAGAACATCTTAACAAAGATATTTTATTAGGGCTAGCAATAGTTAATCCAATCTATTTTATATGCATGATGGTTGGAGCAATGAAAACATTACAAATTTCCTTGTCAGTAATTTTAGGTACAATTTTAGGGCCGGTTTTTTATTTTATATCATCTGAGTGGTCAATATTGTTTGGTGGCTTTGTTGCAGGAACAATTGCATTCTTGGTGGGAGAATTAAATGACCGGTAGTATTTTAATTACAATCCTCGTGACTTCATTCGCAACATATTTATCTAGATTTCTTGGCGTAGTAAGTGCAGAGAGAATTAAAGAAACATCAAAAATATTTAGATG
>CACEDG010000039.1 GCA_902558225.1 uncultured Pelagibacteraceae bacterium
AGAAATAAAAAGTTTTTTATTATCAATTAATAAATTTTTTATCTTTTCAATTTTTGTATTGGTATTTATTACTGATAAGTCTTCTTCCATAACTAAATCATGTTTCTAAGTACGTATTGTAAAATGCCACCATTTTTATAGTACTCCAACTCATTTTTTGTATCAATTCTACATAGGGTTTCTATTATTTTTACGTCTCCTGATAGATATTTTATCTCAATTTTAACCTTGTCTGATGGATTGATACCCTTTTCAATATCAATAACGCTTATTAATTCAGAACCTACTAAATTTAGATTTTTTCTATTCATATTTTTAGTAAACTGCAAAGGGAGTATTCCCATCCCAATTAAATTTGATCTATGAATTCTCTCAAAACTTTCAGCAATCACAACTTTTACTCCTAATAATTTAGTACCTTTTGCTGCCCAATCTCGAGAAGAACCTGTCCCATATTCTTTACCACCAATTACTACTAAATCTGTCCCTCTTTTTTTATATTCTACTACTGCATCATAAACTGACATAACTTTTTCCTCTGGATATAATTTAGTAAATCCACCTTCAGTTCCTGGAGCCATTTCATTTTTAATTCTTATATTTGCAAAAGTTCCTCTCATCATTACCTCGTGATTTCCACGCCTTGAACCATATGAATTATAATCTTTTGGAAGGATTTGATAATTCATAAAATATTCTCCCGTTGGACTATCTTTTTGAATATTTCCAGCTGGAGAAATATGATCAGTTGTAACCATATCACCCAAAATCAACAATGGTCTTGCGTTTTTAATTTGCTTAAAGCCCTCTGGTTCATCAGTAAGATTATCAAAAAATGGAGGTTTTTTGACATAAGTTGAATTTTCATCCCAATTATAAATGCTACTTTTTTCTGTTTTAATTTCTTGCCATTGTTTTGGTCCCTCAGAAACATTCGAATATCTCTTTACAAACATTTCTGCATTAAGGGAACTCTTCAAAGTTTCCTCAATTTCTTTATTTGAAGGCCATATATCTTTCAAAAAAATATCTTTACCATTTTTGTCTTTTCCAAAAGAGTCTTTAAATAAATCAAATTCCATATGACCTGCAAGTGCATAAGCCACTACAAGTGGAGGAGAAGCTAGATAGTTCGCTTTAATATGAGGTGAAATTCTTCCTTCAAAGTTTCTATTACCTGACAATACTGAGACAGCATATAAATTTTCTTTTTGAATTGCTTCAACTATATTATCAGCTAATGGACCTGAATTACCAATACAAGTCGTGCAACCATAACCAACTAAATTAAATCCTAATTGATCTAAATAAGTATTTAGACCTGCTTTCTCTAAATAATCAGTTACCACTTGTGATCCAGGAGCTAGAGATGTCTTGACCCATGGTTTAACATTTATTCCATGCTCAACAGCTTTTTTGGCAAGTAATCCAGCACCAATCAGAACGTTTGGATTTGAAGTATTGGTACATGATGTAATGGCTGCAATTAGTATTGAACCATCCTTAATTTCATAGTCTGTATCTTTAACCTTGGAAATTTTGTAATCTTTTTTATCTGTAGCTTCTTTAAAAACTTTTTTAAAATTACTTGATGCATCAGTCAAAAGAACTTTATCTTGTGGTCTTTTAGGGCCTGAAATAGTTGGAACAACTGTTGACATATCTAAAGAGATTTTGTCTGTAAACTCAATTTCTTCACTTGACCACAGACCTTGTTCTTTTGCATACCTTTCAACTATTGCGACTGTTTGTTTATCTCTTCCAGAAAATTCTAAATATTTTAAAGTTTCATTATCTATAGGAAAAAATCCACATGTTGCCCCATACTCAGGTGCCATATTGGCAATAGTTGCTCTATCTGCTAAAGTCAAATTTTTCAATCCCTCACCGTAAAATTCAACAAATTTTCCAACTACCCCTTTATCTCTTAACATTTTAACAACTGTTAAAACTAAGTCTGTTGCAGTTGTTCCCTCTGGCAATTTTTTTGTAATCTCAAAACCAATAACTTCAGGAATTAACATTGAAATAGGCTGTCCAAGCATTCCTGCCTCAGCTTCAATTCCACCTACACCCCATCCTAAAACTGATAAACCATTGACCATTGTTGTGTGACTATCTGTTCCAACAAGCGTATCAGGGAACAAATACTTTTCTCCTTTATATTCCTCTGACCAAACTACTTTTGATAAATATTCTAAATTAACCTGGTGACAAATACCAGTTCCTGGAGGAACAATTCTAAAGTTATTAAAAGCACTTTGGCCCCATTTTAAAAAAGAATATCTTTCACCATTTCTTTTAAATTCGATATCAACATTTTTCTCAAATGAATCTTTTTTAGCTGATTGATCAACCTGAACAGAGTGGTCTATAACTAAATCAACTGCTGACAGAGGATTAATTGTATTCGGATCTTTATTTTTTTCTTTAACAGCTTCTCTCATTGCAGCCAAATCAGCTACAGCTGGAATTCCAGTGTAATCCTGAAGTAAAACTCTAGCAGGTCTGTATGCTATTTCAGTTTTGGATTTTTTTGTATCAAGCCAATTTTTTATTGCCTCTATTTGATTTTTACTAACTGATACATCGTCTTCATATCTAAGTAAATTTTCTAACAAAACTTTTAGGGATTTTGGTAATTTTGAAATACCTTGCAAACCATTTAA
>CACEDG010000040.1 GCA_902558225.1 uncultured Pelagibacteraceae bacterium
CTGTGAATAACGATGATTAAATTTTGTAAACATTTTTTAAACATTTTATTAACATTTAAAGCTTATAATTGATTAATTATACAGTAAAAATTGTAGCTTATTGACAAATTTTATAAATCTGAAGAATATAAATACACATGTTTATTTTTGTGAATAAAGCTCTTGTTTTACAACAAAAATTTTAAAATGCTTAATAAATCGAATATGATTAAAATAGTAAAATTTTATTAACTGTTTATACATGAGTAATACATATCAAATTTATCTAATTTCAGATTCCACAGGTGAGACTTTAGACAGAATTTTCACAGCAATTAAGGCTCAGTTTAAAAATATAGATTATAAAATTCACACGTACTCTTTTACAAGAACTGAAAACCAAATTTTTAAAATATTGTCTGATGCAGAGAAACACCTTAGTTCAATAATTCTATATTCAATTGTTGATAGCAATTTAGCTAAATTTTTAGCCAATACCAGTGAAGATAAAAAAATACCGTGTTTTGGAGTTTTGGGAGATTTGATATTAAGTTTTTCAAAATTATTAAATCAAAAAGCATCCCACCAACCAAGCGGTCAATATGCCTTAAATGATGAGTATTACAAAAGGATCGCGGCTATACAATTTACAATGAATCATGATGATGGAAATTTAGTTAAGGAATTAAATAAATCCGATATAATCTTATTAGGCGTAAGTCGGACGAGCAAAACCCCCACAGCAATTTATTTAGCAAACAAAGGGTTTAAAACATCAAACATACCTTTAGTAAATGAAAATTCTATTCCACAAACTTTAAAAGAAAATCCAAAAATGGCTTGTGTGATAGGTTTAAATACTGAGCCAGAAAGGCTGGTTGATATAAGAAAAAATAGGATGAATTCATTAAAAGAGTCTGAAAATAAATCCTACACAGATATCGAAAATATTAGAAAAGAAGTTGATCAGGCTAAAAATACTTTTAGAAAATATAATTGGCCAGTGATTGACGTTACTAGAAAGTCTGTAGAAGAAACAGCGGCCTCTGTTATAAAAATTTACGAAATATACAAAAATAATGACTAAACTTATTCTTGCTTCAAAGAGCAAAGTTCGTAAAGAAATACTAGATAATAATGATATAATTTCTAGTGTTGAACCTTCAAATTTGGATGAAGATGTTGTGAAAGAAAGCTTATTAAAAGAAAAAGCTTCACCAGAATTAATTTCGATAAGTTTAGCAGAGTTAAAAGCGAATAAAGTAAGCCAAAAAAAAAATGACGTTTTAGTTCTTGGAGCAGATAGTGTCATCGACTTAGATGGTGAGCTAATTTCAAAACCGGAAAATAGGGAAGAAGCAATGAAAATTTTAAGAAAATTAAATGGAAAAAGCCATAATTTAATTAGCTCGGTATGTATTTCTAAAAATGGATCTATGATTTGGAAACATACCGATAAAGCTACTTTGACAATGAAAAATATGACTGAAAATGATCTTAAAGATTATTTAGCAAAAATTTCAGATGATAAACTATTTGCCTATAATGTTTACCAAATTGAAGGGGAGGGCAGAAAACTATTTTCAAGTATTGAAGGAGATGAAAATACAATTATGGGTCTTCCAATTATGAAGATAAAAGAATATCTAAGTAATTATAATTAAATATGAAAAAATATTTAGTAATAGGAAATCCTATAGAGCATTCTTTATCTCCACAATTACATAATCATTGGATAAAAGCTAATAAAATTGACGCTGTTTATGAAAAAAAAAAGATTAACCAAAATGAAATTAAAGATTTAATTTGTGATGTTAAAGACAAAAAAATTTCTGGAATAAATGTTACAGTGCCTTTCAAACAAGAAGTCATTACATATTTGGATGAGCTAACAGACCAAGCTCAAAAAACACAGTCAGTTAATACAATATACCTGGGGACTAATGGAGTAGTTGGACATAATACGGATGTTGATGGTTTTAAAAGCAGTCTCAAAGATGAATACGATCCAAAAAATAAAAACATTTTAATATTAGGTGCTGGTGGAGTAGTACCATCTATAATTTTTGCTCTTAAAAATATGAAAGCTCAAAGTATAACGATAAGTAATAGAACTCGAGAAAAAGCAGAAAATTTAAAAAAAAAATTTGAAAACATAAAAATTGTGGATTGGGGACAAATTCCTAATTTCGATATGATTATAAATGCTACTAGTGTTGGATTGAATGCTGAGGATGAAATAAACTTAGATTTTTCAAAAACTAACAATAAATTTTTTTATGATGTAATATATAATCCAACGGAAACTAATTTTTTGAAGGCTGGCAAAAAGTTTGGTAACAAAATTATTAATGGAAAGTTGATGTTTATTTATCAAGCATATTATGCGTTTGAAATATGGCACAAGCTTTTACCAAAAGTTGATGAAGAAGTTTTAAAGCTTTTAGAAAATGATTAAAATTGGAATTTTAGGCGATATCGGGTCAGGCAAAAGTTATGTTGCTCAAAGTTTTGGTTATCCAGTATTTGATGCCGATAGAGAAGTAAGTAAATTATATAA
>CACEDG010000041.1 GCA_902558225.1 uncultured Pelagibacteraceae bacterium
TGTTCCCAAAACTAAGATTATTAATGAGAATAAAGGTAAGAAAGAAACTAAAACTTCTTTCATAATTACTGCAGTAGGAGGGATCTCTTCTGCTGCAGGTTTTGGTGCTATTGAAGGATTCATCCAAGCCCTAAATACCGCATAACCGATATAAAGTCCTGCTAACATTAATCCTGGGAAAATTGCAGCTGCAAATAATCGTAAAGGCGATAATTGGGCAATTACAGAATAAACAATCAACATAATGCTAGGTGGAATTAAAATTCCTAGGCAACCTCCTGAACAAATAATTCCAGATGCAAATTTTTTATCATAACCAGCTTTAATCATTGCTGGCCAAGCGAGAAGACCCATTAACGTTACTACTGCTCCTATGATACCTGTAGCAGTTGAAAATAGTGCACAAGTAATAAGTGCAGCAACTGCCATTGAGGCTGGAAGTTTGTGAGATGCTAATCTTATTGCAAAAAATAACTTTGCAACAATCCCAGCTCTCTCAACTAAATATCCCATAAATAAAAAGAGGGGGACTGCGGTTAATACATTGTTATCCATTACAGTATAAGTATTTTGGACAAAGAGTTGAAATATCCTGTTATCAAACAGATGCTCCATCTTAGTCGGATCAAAATATGCGTAGTATCCAAAACCTAAACCCATTGCCATTAGCGTGAAAGCAATAGGAAAACCTAATAAGACGGCAAATAGAAATATTCCCATCATCATAATTGCTACTTCTGGATTTGTAAGACTAAATAACATCTTCTTTGTTTCCTTCTTGTGAAGTTCTCATTAATACTTTTTCAGTTTCCTCAGCATCACGCTCTGTTCCTCTTTCAGGCCAACTGCCTGTTTGAATACAAATGATGCATCTAAATACCTCGCCAATTCCTTGAAGTGTTAAAAGTGCTCCAGATAATGGTATTAAAGATTTTGCCATATAAATTTGAATTTGTGCAGGACTATTCCAACTTGTTTCTTTAATTTTCCATGCTAATGCTGCATATTCATAACCATAAAAAGCCAAAGCAACAACGCCAGGGAAGAAGAAAATAAAATATAAAACAACATCTATCCAAGCTTGTGTTCTCTGAGAAAATAATCTGTATATAACATCTCCTCTAACATGTGCTTCGGTGCATAAAGTATAAGCTCCTGCCATCATAAAAATTGCACCATACATCTGAAGACTAAAATCGAAATTCCACAAGGTTGGGGCATTCAGAGCATACGCCATAAAAACTTCATAGCATGTTCCGCCCATCAAAATTACTATACACCACGAGAATGCTTTACCCATTGAGACGCTCAAACGATCAGTAAATTTTATGTAAGATCTCATCATAGATATAAACTTGTATTGAATTGTTCTTAAATAATCAAATAAAAAAGGGGGCCGAAGCCCCCTCATTAAAATTTATAAAAGTTAATTATATCTTAACTTTTGCAATTGGACCAAACTCATTTTCATATGCAAGTTTGTAATTAGGCTGATTCATCAGCAAGTACTTCATTACTCTCTTCGCATAAGATTTTTGAGAATCAACAACTTTCTTGAAGAAAGGATCTTTCTTGTTAAAGTCACCAATTACTTTGTCCCAACCTTTTAATTGTTGAGCCAAAATCTCATCTGAAGTTTGGTAAACATTTACTTTATGCTCATTCATCAACTTAGCTAAGTCTGCTGAGTATCTTACTAAAGCTTTAAAGTAGTTATCACTGTTTGCAGCATAAGCAGCATTTTTCAATATCGCTTGGTGCGCAGGTGATAAACTATTATATGTTTTTTTGTTAACTGGAATCTCAAACATCTCTTGAGATTGGTGGAAGCTTCCTAAGTGATAGTGCTTAGAAACGTCTTGCATACCAAATTGAGAGTCTGAAGTTGGGTTGTTAAACTCAGCAGCTTCAATCAAACCAGTTTTCATAGCTGGCTGAATTTCACCACCTGGTAACTGTCTAACTACCATTCCCATTGCAGTCAAAACGTTAGTCGCCAGACCAACTGTTCTGTACTTCATACCTTTAACATCAGATACTTTTGTTACGTTCTTTTTGAACCAACCAAAAGGCTGTGCTGGCATAGGCATATGGAAAAAACCAATGTAATCGAAACCTACTTTTGCAAGAGTTTCATCATACAGTTTTCTTCCTCCACCATACTCCATCCATCCCATAACTTCTTGTGATGACATTCCGTATGAAGGACCAGTTCCAAATAATGATGCAGCTGGATTTTTACCATACCAATATGCAGTCACCCAGTGACCCATATCTACTACACCGGAACTAACCGCTTGTCCGATTTCTGAAGTCTTTACAACTGCTCC
>CACEDG010000042.1 GCA_902558225.1 uncultured Pelagibacteraceae bacterium
CTGTCTTAATATTTTTCAATTTAATTGATATTAATCTTTATCAAAGAAGGCTTCGTAAATCATCATTATGATGGCAGCACCCATCAACAAATAAACTGGAATTACATCTAAAAAACCAATCATCATTGATCTAGTAAGAGTAGTCGCAAGACCAATTAAAAAGAAAACAGCAAATGACAAACCAATTATTGTTGTTATTTTATTCATATAATTAATCCCGACACTCCTTTTCAAGCCAATTGGCAACACCTAAAAATCTATGATCATCATATTTGTTGCCAATTAATTGAACACCTAATGGTAGATTATTTTCGCCCTCAAGTAAAGGCAGTGATATACAAGGGGTACCTAGATAAGACCAAACTTTGTTAAATTCTGCTGTTCCAGTACTCTTTAATCCTTTAGGTGCAACACCTGGACTAGATGGCGATAATACTCCATGATAGTCTTCAAATACTTCTTCATAAGACTCATAACTTCTTTTCATAAAATCAATTGCCTCAGCGTATTCTTTTGCGGTGTATTTATTTCCATTTGAAATAGCATCCTGCATATACTTTGAAAGTTTCTTTTTAAATTTTTGATAATAAACTGAAAAATTATTGGCTAAGTCTGTTTCATGAATAATTTGGTGATATCTTTGGATATCCTTAAAATATGACGGAGTATCAAATATCTCAATATTTTTTTTAAAAGATTTAATAAAATACTCAAAAGACTCTCTTGATTTTTTATCAATTATTTTCCAATGGTCAGTTTTATAAAAAATAAACTTAGGCTCAAAAATTGGGCCTTTCTTCGTTTCAGATAGGATATTTTCTGTAGAGTAATGGATTGTAGCTGGATCATACTTATCTTTCTTTATTAATACCTTAGCTAACATTGCAACATCTTCAACTTTACGACCAAACATACCAATTTGATCTAAGCTGTATGAGGTTCTTAGAACTCCGTTTCTTGAAATTAATCCATAGCTTGGTTTATAACCAACTACACCACAATAAGACGCTGGTCTTATTACAGATCCTCCTGTTTGAGAACCAATAGAAGCTGGTGCCATAAAGGAAGCAACCGAAGCTGCTGATCCACTAGATGAACCACCTGGTGTTCTATCTTTATCGTGTGGATTAGTTGTAGCTGGAGGTCCTAGGTAGGCAAGCTCTGAGGTTGCTGTTTTGCCCATAACAATTGCTCCTGATGTGTGAAGCAAATCAATTATTTCAGCATTTTGAGAATACGATTTTCCTTTCCTGATTACAGTTCCACACTCGGTGGGCATATCAACAGTTCCTACGATATCTTTCACTGCTATCGGTACTCCATGCAGTGGTCCTACTGGTTTTCCTGATCTTCTATGATCATCAGCCTCGGTTGCTTTTTCTAATAAAACTTTTTTATCAAAATGTGCCCAGGCTTTTACATCTTTTTCAAACTTATCTATTCGTTCAATATATTTTTCACAAACTTCGACTGATGTAAGTTGGGCATCTTTTATCTTTTTTGCTAGTTCCTCAAGACTTAAAGAAAATATATCTGTCATTTAAAATTAATTTGCAAATAATGTCTCTGGTAACCAAAGTGCTATTCCTGGGAACAAATACATCAGAACCATCGCTAAAATTACAATTCCTAAGAAAGGCATTATCCCTCCAAAAATTTCCATAAGTTCAACATTCTTTGATTGAACTCCTTTCAAATAATAAGCTGACATTGCCATTGGGGGTGTCAGAAATGAGGTTTGTAAATTTAATGCGATTAACATTGCAAAAAAATATGGATTAACTCCAAAAAATTCAACCAATGGTAAAAAAATTGGCACAAATATGATTAATATCTCAGTCCATTCTAGAGGCCATCCCAATAAAAATATAATTAATTGGGTAATGACTAAAAACTGCCAAGGCTGTAAATTTAAAGATTTGAAAAAATGCTCAAAAACTTCGTGACCACCCAAGTATGAAAATACTGAGGCAAATGTCCAAGATCCAATAAATAACCACA